>JBEBIK010000264.1:0-3562 GCA_040080445.1 Pseudobdellovibrio sp. | reverse complement strand
TTTTCCGATAGGTGATTGATCAATTAATAAAACATTCTTAATGTTTTCAGCGCCAACAAGTTTAGAATATTCTTGAACTGGTTCGTATTCTAAATCGAGCTTACGAGCTAAAGCAGGATAAAGCGTTTTACTCACTAATGTCGACTTACCACTACCGCTCACGCCACTAATAGCCACCAAACGGTTGAGCGGAAACTCTACATCAATATTTTTGAGATTATGACCTTTGCAGCCTCTAAGCTCAATTTTGTAGCGGTAGTTTTCAATTTCAACTGGGCGGCCAGTTCTGAGTGGTGTCCATTTTTGAGCTTTTAAATAAGGAACCGTAATAGATTCTTTTGAATCGTAAAAATTTTCAGTAGGGCCAGAGTAAACAACATTTCCACCGAGATACCCAGAACCTGGGCCCATTTCGATAATGTTTTCAGAGTTACGAATAACATCGTGGTCATGCTCGACTATCACTAAAGTATTTCCGAGATCATTAAGATCTTTCAAAATAGAAATAAGTCTGTCGTTATCGCGTGGGTGTAATCCAACTGTAGGCTCATCTAAAACATACAAAGCTTGCGATAAACCCATACCGAGCTGATTAGCTAAAATTAAACGCTGATACTCACCACCAGATAAAGTACGAGTTTCACGGCTCAAAGATAAATAGTGAACTCCTACTCGCATTAAAAAATTAAGACGGGCGCGAATTTGTTTAAGCACTTCACCGGCAACTTCTTCATCGTGAGTGCTGAGTTTAAGTTTTTCAAAGAAACTAGTTAAGTCATCAATTGTTTTTTCAGTGAGCTGAGTAATCGTTTTATTATTAATTAAAATAGTTTGAACTTCTTTACGAAGTCTTGAACCCTTACAATCTGGGCAAAAGCGAGGACTGCGGTAGCGCGAAATAAACACACGCACATGCATTTTATATTTAATTTGTTCAAGGTATTCAAATAAACCTTTTACGCCAAAGAAATCTTTGTTGCCGTTCCAAATTAAATCACGCGAAGCTTTCGGTAAATCTTTCCAAGGTTTTTGCAGATCAATTTTTTGTTTTTTACAAAATGCAAAAAGCGATTTTTTATCTTGTTCCGCACTTGGCATGGTAAAAGGGTTAAGTGCGCCTTCAGAAATAGATAGGTTTGGGTTAGGAACGACCTTAGCTTCATCAATTTCAAGAATATTACCAAATCCTTTACAGCAAGGGCAGGCACCAATTGGAGAATTAAACGAAAATAATTTAGAAGTTATAGGGGGCGGAGTCCACCCACAGATGGCACAGGAAGGCTCTTCACTGAGCTTTAAAGTTTCACCGTCGGTGGTCATTACAAGTGCTTTACGAACTTGGGTGCCTGTTGTGTACTTAAGGCTGGCATCATAAGCCTGATTAATTGAATCGGTAAGACGCCCCTTTTCTTCAACGCTAAAAGACATACGATCAATTACTAAATAAAAAGTATCAGACGGAATTCCTTTTTTGATCTGCGCAGGAGTTCCAAGATCTAAAATTTCCTGCACTTCTAAAAAAGTTGGATCTGATTTCTTTTTAGCTTTTTTTTCTTTAACAGTGGTAATGCGTAAATAGCCTTCTTGCAAAAGAAGTGCATGTAGCTTTTTACCCTCAAGTACGCGATTGGCTTTTGGTATTTCTACTAAAATGTAACCGCGCTTATCTGAAAACTTATTTAAAACTAAATCAGTGGCTTCAGTTGTCGATGTTTTAACAGCTGGAATGTCGTGGTCAGGACAGTAAGCTACGCCAATTTTTTCATAGAGAAGACGTAAATAATCAATAAGCTCAGTTGTTGTGCCCACAGTTGAGCGGCTTGATTTAACTGTATTTTTTTGTTCAATTGAAATTGCGGGTGGTATGTTGTTAATACCTTCAATGTCAGGTTTGGGTGCTTTATTTAAAAACTGACGAGCATAGTTCGACATACTTTCAATAAAGCGACGTTGGCCCTCAGCAAATAAAGTTTCAAAAGCAAGAGAACTTTTTCCTGAGCCCGAGGGCCCACAGATAACAGTGAGCTGACCAATCGGAATTTTAATTTCGATGTTTTTTAGATTATTCTGTTTGATTCCCCAAACATGTATTTCTTTACTCATCCATATCCTGCTTCAAGTGATCTGTTGTTTCTTCAGATCGGCTTGCAGCGGATGTAGGTTCAGTTCCCTCAACATAGGCCTGACTTATAACTCGCCGACTAGCCGAATTAGCTAGCTTACCAGTTTCAGCATCAATTTTCACGATTTTAACTTTTGGCGGCACGCTAAATGACATTACTGGTAAATTACTATGTGCGTCTTTCATGTAGTTGAGCCAAATAGGTAATGCAGCTTTACCGCCGACCTCAGACCTACCAATAGTTTTTTCTTTATCAAATCCAACCCAAACGCCCGTAGCAATATTGGCCGTGTAGCCAACAAACCAAGCATCAAAGTAGCCATTTGTTGTTCCTGTTTTTGCCGCAACTTCGCGCCCTAGTTGGGCGGCACGTCCACCGGTTCCATTGGGATCATAAACCACACCTTTAAGCATATCGGTAATTACATAAGCTATTTCTGGTTTAATTAATTGTTCAGGATCAGCGAAATAAAACTGAGTTTCGCCAGTAGGGTTTTCTAAATAATTTTTACGTTTAAGTGCAAAATCGTCATCAATTTTTTTTGTTTCATCATAAAATCTGGCATCTAAATCTAGTTTTTCTAAAATAACTTTACCTTTGCGATCGATAATTTTTTTTATCATAACAGGGCGGGTTCTTAAACCCATGCGACCAAACTGTGAAAATACTTTTGTCATTTCGTAGAGAGTGAGCGAGCTGGTACCTAATACTAACGTAAAATCAGGATTTAACTTTGAAAAAACTCCGAGACGTTGCGCAAATTCAATGGCGAAGGAAACACCAATGTCTTCAACAATTTTTACTGAAGGAATGTTTAAAGACTTAACTAATGCATTACGCATGGTAACTTCACCGCTGAAATCTTTTTCGTGGTTTGCAGGCTTCCAAACTTTGTCGTCTTGTTGGCCCTCTTCACCGCCTTGGCGAAATGCAATGGGCGCATCAATAATGGGAGTCGATGGGTTGTAACCTTTATCAAGAGCAGCAGCGTAAACTAAAGCTTTGAATGCAGAACCTGTCTGACGTGCGGCTTGTAAAGAACGGTTAAACTCATTACGCGCAAAACTGTAACCGCCAACCATTGCTAAAACATCTTGAGTTTGTTGATCTATCGAAAGCAAAGAGCCTTCAACGAGAGGTTCTTGATCGAGTTCAGCTTGCAAATAATCTTTTGCGTCTGGGTAAATGATAGGAGCGGCCTTTTTATTTTTAGGTTTTGGCCACTGAACAGTTTCAGACGTAATATCTACAAGCACCACGTCGCCAACCTTAAGCGCTTGTGAAGGAGCCTTAATTAAATCGTATTCAGATTTTTTATCTAAATTTAATTTACGAGCCCAAGTCATAGTTTCAAAATCGATAAAAGCTTTAACTTCTGGAAGTTGAACTTCGACATAACCGATATCGTCATTAATTTTAGTTACAACAGCTTCATAGCT
>JBEBIK010000263.1:0-3571 GCA_040080445.1 Pseudobdellovibrio sp. | reverse complement strand
GTCCGTAAAAATAGCTCCAGAAGATTACAAACTCTATTGGGATACGCCTGACTGGAAAGCTGAAAAAGATATTAAAGCGTCATTAAAAAAATTAGGACACGAAGTTATTCCACTAGGAGTTTTCAACGATATCGAACCTATTATTCAAACTGTTCAAAAAGAAAAACCCGATTTAGTTTTTAACATGAGCGAAGCTTTCTCTGGTAATCGTGATTTAGAACCGGATATGACCTCGCTACTTCAGTTGATGGGAGTACCTTTTACTGGTGCGGGCCCATTAGGACTTCGACTGTGCAAAGATAAGGGTTTAACAAAAATTATTTTGAATTATCATGGCATTCGCACGCCACATTTTTTAGTAGCAAAAAAATCATCTCCACCAAAGGCACTTAAAGATTTTATTTTCCCAGCATTCATCAAACCTTTACAGTTAGAGTCTTCTGAGGGTATTTCTCAAGGTTCTTATGTTGAAAATGAAAAAGAGGCCTTAGCACGCGTTAAATTCGTGCATGAAAATCTTGGTGTAGATGCAATTATAGAAGAGTTCATTGATGGGCGCGAGCTCTATGTGAGTGTTTTAGGAAACGAAAAACTCACAGTTTTTCCTGCTCGCGAATTATTTTTTAAAGAAGTTCCTGAAGATGAGCCTAAGTTTGCTACTTTTAAAAGTAAATGGGATAAAGATTACAGAAAAAAATGGGGTATCGACACTGGCTTCGTCAAAAACATGCCAGAAACTCTACAAAAAAACATCAATGAAGAATGCAAAAAAATCTATAGACTCTTATCTATTCATGGCTATGGCCGCATAGATTTGCGTATAAAAGAAAACGGCGAAATTTATTTTATCGAGGCCAATCCAAATCCATCCATAGGTAAAAACGAAGACTACGCCTTGTCGGCTTCACGTGATGGACTTACTTATGAAGACTTGCTCAGTAAAATTATTTCGCTAGCGTTGCAGAAAGCTCCAGCCACTCACTCACAGTCTTCATCGGCAGCTTAGAAGGTTACAGAATTATTCTCGTTAGAAGTCAGGTCTAAGTAAACTTTGTAAGGATTAATTAAAAATATTTTTAAATTTCTCTTCAACTAACTTCGTCATTTAATTTAAACCACTCTCTAGTCCACGATACTCCGGAAATACATCGAAGAACTTTTTATTATAAAAAGTATCTAGTAGCTTAGTTTCTTTGAAAAACTGTGATAAAAGTTCTTCTTTATTAGCTGAGTCCATATAGGTAACTACAGATTTTAAATTCATCAAAACCCAATTTGGCGCGCCTTTTTTTTTCATATAATCAATGAGGGTGTGATATTCGTTCCGAACTTGTTTTTTCCAACTTTCAGGTAAAATTTGCGAAGAAAAATAATCTGGAGCTAGGAGATTATTTGTATAGAACTTATCGGCGCTGATGAAATTTTCCTCTACACACTGTTTGAGAAATTTAGGAACATGAAGCAAATTCATCATTCCAACAGTTATAGCTAATTTAAAATCTACGTGCGGAACTTCATTTCTAACAATTTCTCTATTTTCGAGAATTTTTTTCCATTTTATGCCTTGGCGAATATATTCAATTCTTTCTTTGTCGGCATCTAAACTTGCACCGATTTCTATCTTAGAAAAATGCTTCCAGAGGGCTGGCGCGTACCAATCACCTTTACCAAGTACTGAAAAATTGGTGTTGTAGCGTATTCTAATCTCGGTTTTATTTTGCCTCAAAAGCTCTTCAAGCGCCCAATAGTGCGCGTCAATCAAGAGCGGTTCGCCTCCAGCAAAGTAAATTTCTTCAAGGTATTGAACTTGAGGGGAGAACTCTTTTAAAAAATCTTCTTTGGTGTCATAAACATTAAATGTTTTTGGCGAAGATGTATTGTTTCTTTTAGCTGAGTCTGTTCCGAAAGAGCTTGATAATTCGGGACAGCACATACGGCAACGCAAATTACAAAGATTTGAAAACCTTACATCGTAGTATCTAAATTTAAATTCAGGAAAACTGCCATCATCATTTGTTTGGTCAGTAAGTTTTAAATGATGAGCGAAAACTTTGTTAGATGTATTTCGGAGTGAACTCGCACCAGCTTTTTCTGCTGTATAGCAGACCTTACAAGCTACTACTGGTTCTCCAGCTAGCATTTTTTTTCTCATCGATTTGAATCCAGAATCATTCCAAATGTGTTCTAAACTATCTACTTTAATATTGCCTAAGCTCATGCTTTCAATAGCGGGGGCTGCGCAACAAGGCAGAACATTTCCATTTGGCAAAATGTGAGCATGAATCCATGGCATAATACAAAAGTGGCGGCTACTAGACATATCTAAATATTTTATCCATTTTTGTATCGAAGTAAATAACTTTTGCATGTTTATGGATCTCGAAACCCACAATATTTTTTTTGAATAATTTGATTAATTGTCATGGCAACATTGCTGGACAGCAGTTCATTGCCTATTTCTTTGGTGTGGCCAAAATCTTTGGCGAAGTTGTCCGAAAAAATTTGATCAAATGAGTTGTGCTTTAACGACTTCGCAAAATTTTCTTTATTTGATACAAAAAATAATTGTGTTGGGTCTATACTAGCGTCTACAAATAAACTTTCTAATTCTCGCACATCTCGCAATGGGTATTGCATAACTATCCAACAAATATTTTGCTTTTTAACAAACTCATAAAGCTTCAAGTAATTCTCCTTGATTACGCTTTGTTTATCTCGAAGTTTGCCTACACTCAGCCCCCACTTTTTAAATAACTCTAAAACGAGAAGGTCTTCTTCACCAGAGCAACTGGCAAGGTTTAATAGAGTCATGCTTGAGGGCTCAACGTTAGTCTCTATCAAATTTTTTAAAATAATTTTGCAATCGTCAGCTCGCCCCATATTACGAGCAGCGCCTGCAACTACTCTTGAAACGACATACTTATGAATAACCGGAAGCAGTGGCCTGCCAAACTCGTAAAGACCACCAAATTCTTTTTGAGTCATAAGTATTTTAACCTCGTCGACATCTTTTAATAATGTGCTGTAGAAATCGACTTTTTCAATTTCTGTTAAATGGCTTTTTGGTTCAAGTAGCGCACCATAACGAGATTGAAATTCAGAAAACTTTTTTTCTTTCAGAAGTTTTACCATTTCTGGCGTCACTAGCGGCGAGCGTTTTTCTGTGAGTTGCTGTTGTGTAGGCATTGCCCAAATTTGACTAATTTTATGAGCAAGCAAAGTAATGATTTTAATAATGCGCAGATCTCTTAAAATCGAATTACTTGAAATCGGACCATAGTAATTTGTAAGACCTGTATCTTGATCGTTAATTCCCATCATGGTGATAAGCAATGATGGGCTATATTGCTCAACCCAAGTGGGCATTTTTGAATTGATAATTGTGGTATTGGTACCAGGCACACCAACATTTACAACTCGAGCCTTTAAACCTGAATCATCTAATTTTTTTTGTAGTGATTGAGGCCAAGAACCATAAGCCGTATCTGCCGTAGTGGACTCGCCAACTGCAAGCACTGTGAAAGTTTGATCTTGTTTAGACGAGCTCGTTTGCTTTAAATAAAATAAGTAT
>JBEBIK010000262.1:0-3578 GCA_040080445.1 Pseudobdellovibrio sp. | reverse complement strand
TCTTTATTGAGTGTAAAAAAAAACCTCAACAAGCACCATACAAAAAATAAAAATTAAAATGCTAAAAAAATATGGAAGTACGTTTTTTTTCATAAATTAAACACTGGTGGTTAAAGACAATTCGCATCTGACCAAGTCACAAAACAAAGATCGGCTTTTTGCAAAATCAATTTCTGATTCTGCACAGTCCAAACTGGTGCAGCCTGAGCGCCCGCTTGCGGCACTAAGTTTTTATTCATTTTTTTGTAATTATCGATTGGTAACATCACCACATCTTGCACGCCAAGTTGCATTAACAACCAATTCCATTTTTTATTTTCTTCAGAGTTGCTTTTATCAGCTAATAGCACGATTGATTTTAAAGGCGAAATACCACGACGAGCTAAGCGCTCAACGGTTTGTGCCAGATCTGGATCTAAAACTCTTTTTTTAGTTTTAGCATTTTTTAAAATTAAATAATCGCTTGAGTTTAAATTTACACTTCCCGGAACATGATAAGTGGCAAATTCAAAAGCTGGCCGAGTATCGACTAAGACTACATTTTTATTGTAGGTGTTAACAGTTTGCTCTTCGAAGCGAGTTGGAGCTTGCTGACAAGCTGCAACTATAATTGCGAATGCAAATAAAACTAACTTATTTAACATTGTGATTAATCTTCATCGTTGGGAAGAAGATGATGTCACGAATACTTGGGCGATCTGTTAAGAGCATCACGATACGCTCAATACCAAGACCTACACCACCCGTTGGCGGCATTCCGGTTTCGATAGCGTGTAAAAAGTCTTCGTCCATTGGGTGAGCTTCTTCGTCGTGACCACGCTTAGATTCTTGATCTTTTAAGCGATTACGTTGCTCTTCTGGATCGTTAAGCTCTGAGTAAGAGTTACCGATTTCCATGCAAGCAGCAAAAGGCTCAAACCTTTCAACTAATTTATTATTACCACGGTGAATTTTAGTTAAAGGAGAAATTTCTACTGGGTGATCCATAACCATAGTGGGTTGCCACAAGTGTGGCTCAGCAGCAAATTCAAAAACCTTCATTTGCTTTTCGCCTTTTGAGAGGTTTTCTAATTTAAGAGGTTTATCTGAATGCTTTTTTAAGTATTCATCTAAAGCTTTTTCGTCTTGTGGATCTAAGCTAGCATATTCTTTAATGCCATCCATTACAGTTAGACGTCTCCAAGGAGTTGCAAAATCAACTTCTTTTTCTTGGTAAATAACTTTAGTGGTTCCGTGAATTTCTTTACAAACTGTTGCAACCAATTCTTCGAATTGTTTCATTTGGTAGTTGTAGTCTGTGTAAGCTTCGTAAAACTCAAGCATGGTAAATTCTGGGTTATGAGTACGGTCGATGCCTTCATTTCTGAAGTTTTTACCGATTTCGTAAACTTTTTCAAAACCACCTACGATTAGGCGTTTTAAATAAAGCTCAGGCGAAATTTTCATATAAAGCTTCATGTCGAGTGCACGGTGATGAGTGGTAAATGGATGAGCCGCAGCACCGCCGTATAATGGCTGAAGTGTTGGAGTTTCAACTTCCATAAAGCCACGGTCGTCTAAGAATTTTTTAATGGCTTTAATGATTTTACCACGAATAACAAAAACTTTTCGAGACTCTGGGTCTGAAATTAAATCTAAATGACGGTGGCGGTATTTAATTTCGACGTCTTGAATACCGTGAAATTTTTCAGGTAGAGGTTCAAGAGTTTTAGTTAAAACCTGAAATGACTTAACATAAAGTGAAAGCTCACCTTTTTGAGATTTAAATACATAACCTTCAACGCCCACGATATCGCCTAAATCAATAAGGTCAAACACTGTTCTGTCTTGTTCAGATAATTCTTCAACTTTTACGTAACACTGTAAAGAGCCCGATTGATCTTGTACGTTGAAGAAGCTCGCCTTACCCATTTGACGAACAGTCATTAAACGACCAGCAATTCTAAAAATTGATTCTGGTTTTTTATCGCCTGCGTTTAGGTTGCTAAAGTCAGCCACGATCTTTTCAATGTGAGCCGTTTTATCAAAAGAGTATGGATATGGATTAATACCCTTCTCGCGCATAGCGTGGAGTTTTTTTCTTTTTTCGGCTTTAATTGGATTATCGTGAATGTCTGACATTTTTTTTCCTAACTTAAGAAATTATTTTAAAGGCTTTCCTGCAAAGGCTTCCATCACGCTATGTAATAACTCGATAGATTCTTTTTTAGGTCTTTGGAAGGCATTACGGCCCATGATAGAACCGAAAGCTCCACCTTGTGCTAACTGTTTTACTTCTTCAAGTAATTCAGGAGTGCCTTTGGCTTCGCCGCCAGAAAAAATCACAACGCGTTTGCCGTTAAAGCAAGATTTAACAACGTGATCAATTCTTTGTGCCAATGTAGTTACTTTAATACCTTGAGCTTCATAAACTTTTTTAGCTTCAGCTTGCTCAATGTGAGCTGTCGGTGGTTTTACTTTAATGATGTTTGCACCTAATTGCGCTGCAATGTGAGCCGAGTAAGCAATAACATCAATTCCTGTTTCGCCTTCTTTTGAAATTTGTTCGCCACGAGCGTAAGACCAAATAACAACAGCAAGACCCGCTTTTTTAGCTTGGCGTGAGGCCTCAGCAATTTCTTCGTACATTTGTTTACGGTGTGCAGAACCTGGGTAAATTGTAAAACCAATACCAGCGCAACCTAAACGTAAAGCATCGTCTACTGAAGATGTTAAAGCCGAGATTGGAGATTTTGATCCGTACAAAACGTCTGAGTTATTTATTTTTAAAATTAAAGGAATTTCGCCAGCAAAATCTCGCGCGCAAGCTTCTAAAGCGCCAATTGGTGCCGCATAAGCGTTGCAACCAGACTCGATCGCTAATTCAAAGTGGTAAGCAGGATCGTAAGCGTCCGGATTTTTAGCAAAACTTCTTGCAGCTCCGTGTTCAAAACCCTGGTCCACTGGAAGAATAACTAATTTACCAGTTCCAGCTAATTTACCCGTATTCATCATGCGGGCCATATTCGTTAATACTCCGATGTTTTCAGCTCCGTACCAGCTTAAAATCTCGCGAACTCTTGGTGTCATGTGATCTCCTTGATTGATCTTGATTAGCAAAGAATAAAATTTAGTAAAAATACGGCTATCAAGCAACATTATAGAGTATAAAATTGACTTCTCTGGCGCACCTGATAAAACAATTATCACTATGAAAGTTACATTTGAAACCACTCCTAATCCATCTACTATGAAATTCAACTTCGGTCAGAAGATCTCTGATGAGTCTTTTGATTTCCCAAACGTCGAATCTTCAGATAAATCGCCCTTGGCTGCCAAAATTTTCGGCTTTCCATGGACAGCTTCAGTGTTTTTAGGCGAAGACTTCGTAACAGTAACCAAGCAAGACTGGGTTGATTGGGACATTTTAGCAACACCTCTGGCAGGTTTACTCGGCGAACACGTCGAAAGCGGACTTCCCGTTTTGATCAAATTAGAGGCGAGCCTCGACGAATCGGCTAATGATTCTGACGTGGTCAAACAAATTAAACGCATTATTCAAAATGAAATCAAACCCGTTGTAGCCCTTGATGGTGGCG
>JBEBIK010000261.1:0-3611 GCA_040080445.1 Pseudobdellovibrio sp. | reverse complement strand
AAAATAACTTTTTCACGATCAGCCGTATCTAAAGATTTAAACACATCATTAAATATGTAATTTTCTTTATTCTCATCTTGTTCATGTTGGGTAATTACAAATTTATCAATTCCGTTTTTAACCAACTCTTGAAATTTATTTTCAGTCAATAACGTACCATTAGAATATAAATGAATTTTGCTTTTAGGCAGAATTTTTTTTGTGAGCCGTACGATCTCCGTAAACTGTGGATGCAGCATGGGTTCATTATAAAAATCATACGAAATGCGTCCGGAAAAATCGAGATCTACTAAATTTTTGATAACCATTTCATAAGTTTCTAAACTCATGATTCCTTTGGTTTTGCGCTCTAATATAGAATTGGGACAATAAGTGCAGCTTCGGTTACAGGCGTGATTAATTTCTATTTCGACTGCTTGAAGGGCATTAAGAGAGTTAGGCACGAGAAATTACTTTCGAAATGGTGGCTCGGGACGGAATTGAACCGCCGACACAAGGATTTTCAATCCTCTGCTCTACCAACTGAGCTACCGAGCCAGGCAAAAAGTAAAATTGAAAATTAGCGATTAGGTAAGATTTAGTCAATATATATGGCCATCTTTAAGTGCTTTACATCCTGTTTGCTTTATAATTAAGCTGAATTTTATATTCAGCCTAATTATTTTATAAAATATCTACTTCTTGGCCAAGTTTTTAACGTCCGAATCTTGAATAATTTGGTAAATCCCTTTTTTAAGTTTACCAATTTTTTGCTTAGAGCCATCTGGCCAAGTAATTTCAATATTATTTAGATACTCATTACTACCTAAACCAAAATGTATAACTCTTTCTGACTGAACCGTGCCATTCATAGCTGTTAGCTGACGCACCACTCTTGAACTACCAATATCCGCTCTAGCAAGTGCACCAATTGCATCGCGATTCGTGCTACGTCCATTACCCACAAGTTTGAGCTCTACTGAATTTGCATTTTTCATTTTATTCATGAAAATTTGTAATGGCTGAAATTGCGTTGTTTTAACTGCAGGATCGGCGTTGCGATAAATGATATCTAAACGACCATCGCGATTTAAATCGGCATAAGCCACCATGTAACCGTCTGCTTCGCTATCTAAACCTAAAGCATAACCTACTTCAGTAAATGTTGAATTGCCGTTATTGCGGAAAATACGTTTTCTTTGAAAGCCTTCATAGCTATAGCTTTCGCCAGCTCGGTTTTTTGCAAAAGAAAGTACATCCATGACAGCTGATTGTGATTTGTTGCCTTGTTTAAACCAACTACCGCCACCATCCATATCGCTGCCTTTGGTTTTTCCAGTCGGAGCATTGATGCGGGTTACGAATTTATCATCTTTTACATCTGTTTCAAAAAGACCTAAGCGACTTGAACGAGAAATCAAGCTCGTGATATCTGTGCTTGGCGAGTCTTTTAAGCCCGACCACAACCCATTAGACACAACGATATCAAGATAGCCATCATTATTATAATCGACTAACTCAACGCCTGATAACCCATAACCTACATCATCAAGTCCAAGGCCTTTAGAAATTTCGGTATAGTATTTATCTTCATTTTTATAAAATCTTAAACCCTGTACACCTGATTTATAGGGCTCAAACTCATTCCAATTTTCTAAACATGAATTATTAATACGTTGATTTGGAGAAAAATTTACGCTCGACATTAAGAAATCAAGTTTACCGCGATTAAAAACGTCACCAAAAGCCACGCCCATGCCGTAATCCGCAGTAACAACGTTAATAGCATTGTTTGATTTAATAAATTTTCCGTTTTCAGTGCCTTGGTAAATTGGTGAGATCTGATTGCGATCATCAACCGTGACGATATCCATGAAGCCATCTAGGTTAAAATCAATTGCAAGAGCTGAGTGTGGATAGAAAAAGTTGGCTCCAGCGGCTTCATCTTTTGGATTACTCTCATGCCAAATTTGGTTAGCATCTTGCTCAATATACATTTTTTTAGGATTTCCTGTATTATAGAAAAATCCATGAGAGTTTTTTTCTTTTAATGTAACTAAATCGACTTCTTTCATCGTCGTGAAGTCGCGAGCCCCTGGGAACCCAACGTAAAGATCCATCATGCCATCATGATTAAAATCGGCCAATGCCATGGGCATAGCGTATGGATGCTCATTTTTATACATAATAGGAGATTCAACTTTTGCAAATTTTCCGTTGTTGTTTCTATAAATAACGATATCTGACATCTTATTTAATGCACGACTTGGCTCTTCAAAAGAAAACCTAACAAGCACTAGATCTTGTTGGCCCGAATTAGTTAAATCAACAAAGGCCGCAGACTTAACAAAAGTGTGCTTTTGAATACCAGCTTGTTCGTCAGCCGTGAAGGCGCCGTCTTTATTTCCTTTAAGTAGCACAACTTCTCCAGCTGTAGCCACTAACATATCTGAATAACCATCATTATTATAGTCGCCAATGGCAGTTGCATACCCACCACGACGAATAGCTTCTCGACGCAAGTGGCTCGGCACTTGATTGTTAATTGCAGTTTGAGTTACTTCTTCAAATTTATTATTTAAAGTTGCAACAAGACTTGTACCTTTATTGAGTTCGATGGATTTAATTTTCCATTCGTCGCCTTTGCGGACAACCGATATATTCATTAAACCACGATCGTTTATTTTAGTTTTATTATTAAGCTGGTAACGTAAATCAAACTTAACCAAAAGCTCAGCCGAATTCATTCTAACATGGTCTGCTGCGCGAGAGCCTTGCGGAGATATAACTTTAATTGTATCGAGAGAAATATAATCAACGTCAGATATCGGGCTTAAGAACTTAAATTGTTCAGTAAAAAATTGTTTTTGATTCAATTTGGAGTCTGATTTACTTAAGTCATAAACTTTAATTTCTTCTTCTTCAAAAGACTCTAGAACTTTGCCTTTATTAAATGGAATATTTGTGGCTGTAAAATTATTTGTAAAAATTTTCGCTAAATCTTTTTGATTTGCGCCTTTACTCGCATAGAAATTTTTAATTTCCGCCAGCACTTGAGCTTCAATTTGCAAATACTGCTCTTCGTCTAAACTACAAATACCTCGACTAACATTTACATCATCAGTATTTTTTGCGGCTAGCTTGTTATCATAAGTGACATGAGCTTTTAATTTTTCAAAAGTTTTATTCGCTTTTTTTGTAGGAACCTCATAAGTCAGTGCCGTTGCTGAAATAATTGAAGCTGTCAAAAATACGTACAGTTTTTTCATAAATCTCCTCGATGGTCTCGATACAGATATTATGCTTTAAACTGATTCATATTTGAACTAAAAACATACAATGAGACAGACCCTGAGACAGCTTTGTTCTTAAAGCCGAACTCAGGTAAAATCAGTTACACTTGGACTCGCTCAAAAGCTTGCTTTAAGTCGGCCAAAATATCATCGATATCTTCGATACCCACCGAAAGTCTAATTAAAGAGTCGTCGATTCCGAGTTTTTGTCTTTGGTCTGCTGGTACCGACGCATGCGTCATAATTGCTGGATGCTCAATTACAGTACTTACGATCTTGGTTTCAGGAGCAAGCTCACCTAAAAAACCAAAAAGCATTAAATTGCTAGCTTCTGTACCG
>JBEBIK010000260.1:0-3618 GCA_040080445.1 Pseudobdellovibrio sp. | reverse complement strand
GAACGCATACTCTAGAGCATCTTCTTTTAACTGATCAAATCGGCCTGTTTTTCCGCCGTGACCAGCTTCCATATCCGTTTTAAGAAAGATGTAGTTTTTAGAAGTATTGAGTTTTCTTAAACGCGCAGTCCACTTAGCGGGCTCCCAGTATTGAACTTGAGAGTCGTGAAGACCCGTTTCAATTAACATATTAGGGTAAGCTTGTTTAGACACGTTATCATAAGGTGAATAACTCTTAATGTAGTCATAGTACTTCTTCTCGTTTGGATTCCCCCATTCATCATATTCAGCGGTTGTTAATGGGATCGTGTCGTCTAACATAGTTGTTACCACATCAACGAAAGGCACCTGCGCAATAATGCCTTTGTAAAGATCGGGGCGATAGTTGGCAATGGCTCCCATTAAAAGTCCGCCAGCGCTGCCGCCCATAGCAAATACTTTTTTAGGGCTCGAATATTTTTCTTTAATTAAAAATTCAGTCGAATCAATAAAATCAAAGAATGTATTTTTCTTATTGAGTGTACGGCCTTCATCAGTCCAATAACGGCCCATTTCGCCGCCACCACGCACGTGAGCAATCGCATAGACATAACCGCGATCAACAAGGCTCAGAACTGTTGAGCTAAACCAAGGGTCCATTGTTGAGCCATAAGAGCCGTAACCATATATTAATGTAGGAGCTGTTCCATCACGTTTAGTATCTTTTTTCATTAAGATAGAAACCGGAATTTTACGACCATCTCTGGCTGTTGCTAAAACTCTTTCTGATACATAATTATCAGCATTGTAATTTGGAACTTCTTTGGTTTTTCTTAAAACAGATTGCTGTGAAGCAAATTCGTAGTCGTACACGCTCGAAGGTCTGCGAAGTGAATAGTATACATACCTTACACTTTTAGTATCGTATTCGGCATTAGCCCCAATTTCTACTGAATAAGCGGTGTCTTGAAAATCAAGTTTAGACATTTTTTTGGTTTTTTTATTAATAATTTCAAGTTGTGTTAGTCCGTTTTCGCGAGAGGCTAGCGTAACATAATCTTTAAATACGACAAAATTGTCGATGTGCACTCCCTTGCGATGAGCTAACCAAACTTCCGCATTTTCAAAAGAGGGAGATTTAATAGGAGTTCTTAAGATCTGAAAATCTTTAGCATTTTTATTAGATAAAATATAAAAGTACTCATCGTCTTCAGTTACACTAAATTCATGCTCTTTTTCACGAGCAAATAATAAAGTTGGTTGAGCTGATGGATCAGTTGATTTTACAACTCTGACTTCTGTTGAAAGGGTGCTGCCACTTGTAATAAAAATATGTTTCTGAGTCAGGGAATCATTAACAAAAACTTCAAAGGTGTCTTGTTTTTCTTCAAAGACTAATTCAGATTTTTTGCTTTCAATGTTATAACGATAAACTTGAAACCATCTGAGTGTTTCAGCATCTTGTTTAACATAGAATAAAGTTTTATTGTCCGCTGACCATGCTACGTTATTAGTGACAGATTTGATTTCGCCTTTTAAGAATTTACCGGATTTTAAGTCTTTAAATTTAACATTGTAAAATCTGCGGCCGGTAGTGTCGTAAGTTAAAGCTGCAATTTTATGATCGGGGCTAACTTGATAGTTTGCGCTGTAAAAGTTTTTACCAAGCGCCAACTCATTAACATTAAAGATAATTTCTTCTGTGCCTTCTAGGCTCGCTTTGCGGGCATAGATCGGGTACTGCTTAGCTTTTTCAAAACGAGTGTAATAGTAAAATGGCCCGTCTTTGAGCGGGTAAGTTGAGTCATCTTCTTTAATACGAGATTTCATTTCGGTAAAAAGTTTCTTTTGCAATTTCTCAGTAGATTTAAGAGTTTTCTGCAAGTAGGCATTTTCAGCATTTAAGTATTTTATAACTTCAGGATTTTTACGATCTTTAAGCCAATAATATTCGTCGTTGCGAACGTCACCATGTTTTTCAAGTAAGTGGTCTTTTTGTGTGGCTACTGGTGGGGTGATGTCGGCTAGTAAGTTGGTCGAAACCGAGAGAGCAAGAACAAGTATAATAAATTTCATAGACAGCCTTATAGTTTGAATCGTGTTTAGAGGTAAAATCTAAACACGATTAAACTTGAGCGTCAAAAATTACTTACTTGTTGGATTGTCTTCGTCACCGTTAATGCCGAAGAAATAGTTAGGACTGGCTCTAATAATATCCTGATAAGAATCTTTTTTGCCTCTTTGAGCCCATTTTACGATCGCTCGCGTTAAAGCATGGTCTTCTTCGTTAGCAAAAATGGATTCTTTGCCATAGCTTAAAATGTCTAATTTTAAAGAGCCTTTAGGGTCAGAAGCTGTTTTCTTTTTATTGAAAAACATTTCTGTATAGTAAGAGTAAGGTACGCAACTGCCTAAAAAGATAATTTGGTAGTTAGGATTAAAGTTAAGTTTAACGCCTCTTAATTTTTCAATACTAGCTAAATCTAAATTCTGACCTATTCCTGAGTGACCATTATAAATAACCAAAGAATCGTTTAATAAAGATTCTTTTAGAAAGGCATGAAATGCTGTGCTGTTGTGGCTGTATCCTGTGTCAGCTAAAACTAAACGGTAACGTAAGTTTGCATTTTCACCATTCAAAGTCATTTCTATTACGTAAGGAACAAAGCCATCTTTTGCTTTATAGATTTTTTCTACTTGTTCTACTGTCCAAACAGTTTCGGTAAAGCCTATGCTTTTTAAAAAATCTCTTTGTTTGTTGTAGCCAATAATTCCCCAGTCTTGTCCGCCTTCTGGATTCCATCTTGGAAAATCATAATTTTCAAAACCAAAAAACATAGTTGCGTTAATAGTTTTATTATTATCAACAAGTTTTTCGTACTCTGGGTATGTTTCAGTTGTATTTGCTAAAGGTGTAAGAGTGGCTGTGTAATTAAAGTAGTCTAAGCCCTCTTGTAACGGGCAACCTTCTTTAAGAGGTTCCCAGTGATACCAGAAATTAGAATCTTCAGATTCTTTTTCCATACATTTTCCTTCAGATTTTTTAAAGATTTCTAAAGGTCTGTGAGGAATAGTAAAAGTGTACTGAGTTACGCCATTTGCAAAAACCCCTTTAGATTTAAGTAAGTATTTTGCAGTCCATTTGCCTTCAGATGTTTTTGTTGTTTCAAGAGTTGTGAAACTCCATTTAGGATAAATCGCAGCCGCTGTTTTTTCACGCGAGCGCATAAGACCTAACATGTAGCGCATTTGGGCGCGTATAACTACATCGAGCTGGTTTTTAGTGGGCTCGCCGGGCACTTCAATTCTTAATTGGCCTACGATACTGAATTCTGCTTCAGTGTGATCTGCCCCGAAATATTCAAGGTCTGAGTTATTAAGAGCCGCATTTGCATTTTGAAATGTGAGTAAAAACAACAGTAACGAAAGCAAATAAATAGCAAAGTATTTCATTTGAGTTTTCCTTCTTTTTTAGATAGGTACTTCTAACTTTTGTGACTAAATTTGTCAAAATTTAAGCTTTGTAATGTTTACAGCCGAGTTCTAATATAAGCAAATGAGTCGTGAGTTAGACAAACAGATAAATTTTATAAATATTGAGCATGCGCTACTCGTATTTCCCATTAAAAACAGGAGCGA
>JBEBIK010000259.1:0-3634 GCA_040080445.1 Pseudobdellovibrio sp. | reverse complement strand
GAATCAGGACAAGTCGTCGGTCTTCTAGGTCCGAATGGTGCGGGCAAAACCACTTCGTTTTATATGGTGGTTGGTCTCGTAAAGCCTGACCAAGGTGAAATTTTATTAAATGATTTAAATATTACAACTTTTCCTATGTATAAAAGAGCCAGAGCAGGTTTAAGTTATTTAGCTCAGGAACCTAGTATTTTTAGAAAGCTCAGTGTTGAAGAAAACATCTTGGTCGCATTAGAAGCACATGGACTCAGTTCGCAAGATCGCCGTGAAAAGCTCGAAAACTTATTACAAGAATTTAGAATCAACCATTTGCGTGAGTCTTATGGTTTTGCGTTGTCTGGTGGTGAGCGTCGACGTGTGGAGATTGCGCGAGCTTTAGCAGGGGAACCACACTTTTTACTTTTAGATGAGCCCTTTGCAGGTATTGACCCAATTGCGGTAGCGGATATTCAAAACATTATTCGCGAACTTAAGGCCAAAGGTATAGGAGTTTTGATCACAGATCATAACGTGCGTGAGACTTTGGGTATTTGCGATTATGCTTATATATTGAAGGATGGGCAGATCCAAGTAACTGGAACTTCCAATGAAATTGCCAATTCTGAATTAGCTAAAAAATTCTACTTAGGTGAGAATTTTAGGCTCTAAGGTATCAATGTAAGTAAGAGGGTATAACGATGGCATTAAGACAGACGATGAATTTAAGTCAAAATTTGGTCATTACGCCGCAATTGCAGCAGGCGATCAAACTTTTGCAGATGTCACGTCTTGAGCTGGAGTCTCAAGTTCGTAACGAACTCGAAGAAAACCCAATATTAGAAGAAGCTGAAGTATTAAGAGAAGAAGATTTTCAAAGAACTAAAGAAGCCGCAGAACAAACGGGCGAAAACAGCGAAGTTAAAGTTGAAGGTTCTTCAACTGAAAGTGTTCAAGATCCACAAAAACAAGATGAATTCGAATGGGAATCTTACCTAGAAACTCAACATAAAGCTCCTCGTGAAGCTTCGCATGGCAACGAAGAGATCATGAATTATGAAAACTTAATATCGACAACTCAAACATTACACGATCACCTATATTGGCAAATTAAAATGACGGGTTTTTCTGACCACGAAGAAAAAGCCGCCGACGCCATTATTGGTCATATCGACGATGACGGTTATTTAAAAGTTCCATTGGCGCAAATCGCTGAAGAAGAAAAATTAGACATCGAAGACTTAGAAGATGCTTTGAGTTTAATTCACGAATTCGACCCACCTGGCGTTGGGGCGCGCGATTTAAAAGAGTGTCTGCTAATACAAGCTAAACTTTTAGAAGAAGACACAAACGATTTAGTACATTTAATTACTCATCATTTAAAAGACCTTGAGAAAAAGAATTACGAAGCCATAGTTAAAGGTATTAACCGTTCAATGGAAGAAGTAATTGAAATTTGTAAAATTATTTACGCCATGGAGCCTAAACCAGGCCGCAGTTACTCAGGTAACGAAACCCAATTCGTAACACCAGATGTTTATGTTTATAAAGTTGGTGACGACTACGTTGTTTCTTTAAACGAAGATGGCTTACCAAAGCTTAAAATCTCAAACTATTATAAAAATATGTTAAAAGGTGGAGCCAATCCAACTGGAGATAGTAAAGCTACTGAGTATATACAAGAAAAATTAAAATCAGCGGTTTGGTTGATTAAATCTATTCATCAACGTCAGCGTACAATTTTTAAAGTTACTGATAGTATCGTTAAACATCAAAAAGATTTTTTTGAAAGAGGCGCGGGGTTTTTAAAGCCAATGGTTTTGCGTGATATTGCCAACGATATCGGTATGCATGAATCAACGGTGAGTCGTGTGACCACTGCTAAATATGTGCATACGCCACAAGGCATATACGAATTAAAATATTTTTTCAATTCGGGTATCAGTTCTTCGCAAGGTGGAGAAGATTTAGCTTCTGAATCTGTAAAATTAAAGCTTAAAGAATTAGTATCTAAAGAAGACCCAAAAAAGCCTTTGTCAGATCAAAAGCTGGTGGATTTACTAAAAAAAGAAGGCATTGATATAGCCCGCAGAACAGTGGCTAAATACCGCGATGTTTTAAAGATCTTACCTTCGAGTCAGCGTAAAAAGTATTTCTAGTCATCTCATTACTAAAGTTACTCCCTATAAAGAAAGTCTTTACCACTCAGGGTAAAAGGTTCGTAATTAAGCCTGACGTAATTATTGCGGTAAGACGCGCCTTCGCTCGCAATAATTTGAAGATCTGTTGGATTTTTACAAGGAAGTTTAACACTAAAATCAAATGGGGTTAGAAAAGAATTATGTTTGGCATCGTACCCAATTTTTTCTGCCAAAGTAAATTCAAAAGCTTCGTTCGGGCAAAACACTTTTAACTTGGGTCGTACAAGACTTTCAACGCGGATAGGATTTAGTGCAACGTCGCTTGCCGCCAGTGGATCACCCAAGATGCTAACGTGAATAAATGAGTCTTTTATTTTAATCTGAAAATAAATGCTACAGCGAGAGTCGGGTGTGTCACAGAAATTTTTAACTAGAGCAGGGCTGTAATCAGGAGTTTGAGTTTTGTAATAAATATTACCTAGGTTATTTAAACGTTTTTCTGTACGATAAAGGCAAACTTTAAAATTCGTTTCACTAAAGCTAGCTTCACAAGATACATCAAGTGGTTTATCGTCGCGGTAAATCAACGCACCTATGTTTTCAATGGCAGTAGGGTGTAATTTTTTTGTCTCGAGGTAATAAAAAAACGCGATATCGGCTTCGCGGTCGATTCCCTGAACATAAGTGCGCTCTAAGAAAGTATTTAAACTCCAGTTGGTTTTTTCTGCAATAAAAGTCGTTAGTTTCCGAGCGCTTTCAATTTTGATGCGGCCACCAATATTATCACGTACTTCTGGTTGAAAAGATGGTAGCATCCATTTGCAAAACAGCATTATTATAAACACTGCGATCAGTGAAATTTGATCACGGCGGCTTTTGGTCTTGAAAATATCATGTGCCACAACAGCGATTATCATTAAAAACAGAATCAAAAGAGGAATTGTGTAGCGCTTGAAATAAAGTCCATGAAACAGAAAGAGTGATAAAGGGAGGGCTGCCACAAAGCCAAACATTAGATCCTTATCGATCTGAAATTTTCTTTTTTTAGAGAGCAAGTAGGCATAGTACAGAGCTAAGACTACAAACGGGCTTAAACCTATAAAAGCTAATGTAATGCCCGATTTTTCAGGAATCATTAACAAATGGTAAAGACTAGTTTTAAAATTAAAAAGTAAAGTGCTTAAGCCGCCCGAGGCAGTGGGACGATTTAAAAAGTACGGGATTAATGGCAAAAGCAATCCGGTTATGAGCAAAGCCAGCGATTTAGCTTTACTGTAATTTACTTTAGACCTGTACAGTATTAACATGCTTTCTAGTAGGTAGAAAAATGCAATCAGGTGAATTTGTACCGATAAGCCCAGAAGTAAACCCAAATAGAGCCATCCGCGAACGCTCGTAATGCGGCTACGAAAATAGTAGATGCAAGCAATGAAAAAAAACAGAAACGATGGATTCCAGAAATCCAAAAGATTCTCAACTACATAACTTGAAAAAAGAAAAAAGAATGCAAAGAGGTATGC
>JBEBIK010000258.1:0-3662 GCA_040080445.1 Pseudobdellovibrio sp. | reverse complement strand
TTAAATTTACGTTAATGGATCCTGCTTTTTAGAATAAGAAGCTTGAAATTTTACTTACAAAAGCTGCAGGGTTTTCGATATTCATACAGTGCCCATGTCCTGGAATAACTTCAAACTTAGCGTTTTTAAGATATTTTACTGCTAACTCTTCAGAAGAATCGCGCGATAACAAGTTATCGTGCTCACCATGCAATACTAGAGTAGGAACTGTTGATTTTTGCATGACTTCAGATGAGTCTAAATTATGAAAAGCCTGAACAACCCAGTACGAGATATTTTTAACTGCTGAAAAAGTATCTTCGACAATAACTTGCTTAAAGAAATCGTCTTCAGGGTTGTTATTATAAATTGTAGCGCCAATAACAAGTGCTGTAATCGATTTATCAGTTTTCATCATTTCAAAACCGCCCTTGATTTTATCATCAAGAACTAAACCTTTAGCTCCTACTGGATCTAAAAGAAGGGATTTATTGAAAAGAGCAGGATTTAAACCAGTCATTGCAGCCGCAATAAAACCACCTGTTGAGTGACCAACTAAATTAACTTTTTCTTTTGTGTAAGAACTTATTAATTCATTAAAGTCTGAAGCAAACTTCAACATATCCACGTCTTCGGCTTTTTTAGGAGCTTCAGACTGTCCACAACCTAAAAGTTCAATACAAATCATACTGCCTTCATAGTTTTTGCCTTGAGCACTTTTAGCAAAAATTTCTTGAGAAGGATTCCACCAACGATTAGAGGCCACATTTCCGTGAAGAAAAACAGTGGTTGTTGGTAAAATATTTTCATAAACTTGAAAATGAACTTTGTAATTATCTTTTGTTGTGAAGTATAAGCTCTTCATAAATTTCCTTAGTTTAATATTTTTTCAATAGCTCGTGCAGCAAGGGCTGGTTGAGCTTCAGGGATTTTGTGTTCAGAGTTTTTGATCACGATGAAGTTAGCTTTTGTATCTTCAGGAAATAAGTTCCAGAAATTTTCATACTCCGCTAAAGGGAAGTACTGGTCTTTGTCAGCAACGATCAAGTGAGCTGGAACCTTAAGCTTATCGGTATTATTTTCTGGAATAAATGTTGTTACGCCATAAGACATACGGAATACGGCTTCAAGCTTGTAGGGATTTTCTAGAACAATAGGCTCTTGTTGTGGGTAAGTAGCGTAAACAAATTGTCTGAAGTAAAACTCTTCAACTTGTTTGTCTGAGTACGGGTTAAACGGATTCATTAAACGGGTAGCCGCTACTTGTTGTTGAATAAAATCGTCGACTTTTTTAAGCGGCTTCATGAATGGAGCCATTAAAATTAAATTTCCAACATTCTTAGGGAATTTAACTGCATAACCGAAAGCTACGCCGCCACCGTAAGAAAGACCCAATAAATTGTAGGGCTTAGAAATTTTCATTTTTTTAAGTAAAACATGAAGATCATCCATTTGGCCGGTCATAGGAATAGCTGATCGAACAGGTGCATACTTGAGTAAAGTTTGCCCCATGCCTTCCATGTCGTAACAAACAACGCCGTAACCTTTTGCCGTTAAATGTGGAATAAATTTACTCCACTGAGCTGTTGTGTAAGTAAGGCCATGTAAAAGTACAATTGTTGGACGGCCTGCTTGTGGTGCATAATACTCAACATATAATTCTTTAGTTGGGCTAACTGGAACCCACATTTTTTGTGGAGTTGCTGCAAAAGTGGATTTCAAAAAAGCTAAAAATAAAACGGCAAAAATCAGTGTAAATTTATTCATATAATTCCTTTAAAGTTATAAAACTATTCCGCCATCAACAGAGATTGTAGTTCCGTTAATGTAAGAAGCTGCGTCGCTAGATAAAAATAATACGGCATTAGCAATGTCAGAAGTTTCGCCGAGGCGTTGTACTGGAACTTTTGAAGACATCTGCTGTAAAGTTTCAGCAGGCATGGCGTTGGTCATAGCAGTTTTGATAAAACCTGGTGCCACAGCATTTACAGTAAAGCCTTTGCGGCCTAATTCTTTAGCCCATGTTTTTGTCATGCCTATTACACCAGCTTTTGCAGCTGCGTAGTTGGTTTGACCAAAGTTACCGTAGATGCCCACAACACTAGAAATGTTGATGATGCGTTTTTGCTGAGAAGTCGCATTGAAGTTTTCAAGAAGTGATTTAGTTACGTTGAATAACCCCGTTAAGTTTGTATTGATGACTGCATCCCAGTCGTCTGCACCCATTTTTGCGAAAGACTTGTCGCGAGTGATGCCTGCGTTGTTAACCAGAATATCAGGCTTAGTTTTTAATGCAGCAGTCGCGCTGGCTACAGATTCACGATTAGTTACGTCAACTTGAATAGTTTGAACTTTATCACCAAAAGAAGAAAGTTCGGCTTTAGCAGTAGCTAGAGCTTGTTCAGAGTAGTCCCAAATGCTAACAGCAGCGCCAGCTTCGAGATATTGGCGAGTGATAGTGAAGCCGATACCTTGTGCTCCACCAGTTACAATTGCGAGTTTACCTGAAAAATCAAATTTTAAACCTGACATTATTTCCCCTCTGAAATTTAATTAATTTTTAAGCTCTGTAGGTGTCCTATAATTGCGGCTGTCTATCAAGCTAAAACTAGAGCTTTTACACTGATTTTTCTTTACAAATGGGTGCGTTAAGCTCTAAACAAGTCTCTTGTACTTTCATTGGAGTGACTCATGAGAAAAGCGACAATTGTTGGCACAGGGATGTATGTTCCTGAAAACGTAAAAAAAAACGAATACTTCGACAAGCTTTACAACAAAGACATTAGCACTTTTCTTGAAACTCAACGTGGTATTTACGAGCGTCGCTGGATGGATAAAACTCAGCGTACCAGCGACTTAATTATGCCTGCAGCAGAAGAAGCATTAAAGAATGCAAAGATTACAGCAAAAGACTTAGATTTAATCATCGTGTCGACTGACACTCCCGACTACTTATCTCCTTCTACGGCCTCAGTTGTTCAATTTAGGCTTGGAGCAACTAATGCCGGAACATTTGATATTAATTCAGCCTGTGCTGGATTTGTATCAGGTTGTGAAATTGCCTCTAAATTTATTTCAGCCGATGCCAAATACAAAAATATTTTAGTAGTTGGTGCCTATGCTATGAGTAAATACTTAGACATGGCCGATTACAAAACTTCGAGTTTATTTGCAGACGGTGCCAGTGCAGCAGTTTTAAGTGCAAGTACTAATGAGTTTGGATTTTTATCAAGCGCTATGTACACCGATGGTCAATACCACGATTACATGGGAATTTATGCAGGCGGTACCTCTCAACCTCTCACCCATGAAGCCATTGAAAACAAAGCTCACTTGCTTGCATTTCCTAAACGTGTACCACCTGAAACAAATGGTATTCACTGGCCACGTTTAACAAATTTAATTACGAGCCAAATTCAAAAAACTCCTGGGGATGTAAAACACTACTTCATTACACAATTTAATTTACAAAGTATTTTTGAAGCTATGGATAAAATGAATTTACCCCGCGAAAAATCTCACTATGTAATGGGTAAATACGGTTACACAGGCAGTGCTTCAATTGGTATGTGTATCGCGGAAGCGGTACGTGAGCACAAACTTAAAAAAGGCGATCTTTGCGTCATGCTGGGTTCTGGTGGCGGCATGAGTATGACGGCCATTGCTTTTGAGTGGAGCTACGA
>JBEBIK010000257.1:0-3674 GCA_040080445.1 Pseudobdellovibrio sp. | reverse complement strand
CGCTCAGAGCGCACTAAACCCGCTACATTAATTCCCATTCGGCGCGCAATAGAAGATCTCACTTGTGTGCGATCTAGCTTTTCGCCCTCAATTTCGCTCGACTTGATAACGTCTTCAGTTAAATTCTGCAAAACTGCTTCATTACGTAAATCGAAACCAAGTCCCTCCATTTTTCCAATTAGCCTACCCTGATTTAAGCGGACCACCTCTAATAATGGAGTTAATTGATCTTGATCCCAGCTAAACTTCGGCCATTTTTTAAGTTGATGAATATAAGTGTTGGACATTTAATCTCCGCAAAATATGCGTATATTATCTCTTTTTTATCCGCATTAAGCAAGATCTATTCTCCGCTAATAATAAGGAGAATAGAATTTAATACACACAAGAATGAATTTTTCAGAAATTAGAAGCCAGATTTGATATGCTATGTAAGTTAAGGCATAATTATTTCAATTTGAGTACCCTGACCTAGTTTAGAACTAATATGTAGCTCGCACCCAAAAGCTTCTAAATCTTTTTTGGCATTGTATACCGCAATACCATTACCCGATAAGTTATCGTTTTTTTCTTTGCCGTAGCTTATTGCTTTTATACCCAACTCTTTTAAGATATTCTCTGGTATGCCTTTGCCGTTATCTTCAACACTGATAAACAGTTTGCCAAGACGTATTTCTGAAGAAATTTTAATTACTCCGTTATTATCCGTGGCATCAATCGAATTTTGAATTAAATTGTTAAGAATAGGGTATAAAATTTTTGTTAAGCCAACTGAAACTTTAAACGTACTACTTGCTTCAGTTATATTAAAGATAACTATTTGCTTTAGAGCTATCGACTTAAACTTATACTCTTTTTGCAAATCGCTAAAAAATACTGACAAGTTTTTTAACTCCTTCGATTCAGAAGTAGATAGTATATTAAAACCAATTTTTTCGGTTCGCACATCTTGCAGCAATTTATTAGCAATTTCGTTAATTTGCTTAACAACAGATAGCTGTAATTCTCTAATCTCTGGATCTAAAATTTTTACTGAAATTAGGCCTAATGTTGATATGGGCGATCTGATGTCGTGAGCTAGTTTTTGCGATAGATTTTCTTTTGCTTGTGCTATCTCTTTTTCAGATTTTATAGCGAGATCATTTTTCTGGCGTTGAAGCTTTAACAACTGAATCATCAATAATACAATCAATACACCAATAATTCTAAAGGCCCAGAGGGCTGTATAAAACAAACTAGGGTTCTTAGAAATATATTGAAAATCGTATATATCGCCATTTAACGACTTTAATTGCGTTTTAAAAATAACCCCATTTAATAAAAAATCAGTGTTTGAGCATGATTCAGACATGTATCTTAGATCTAAAATTTCTAAAGCAGTTGGGTATACCTTATTTAAGACTGGACAAGAAATAGCGCCAGATTTGTTAAAATCAGCAATGCTTCGTGAAATGTAATGAAAATCCGAAAAATCAAGCTCTTGTCTAAGCTGATTTTGCACTGAATCTGCTACTCTTTGACCAATACTTGATTGAATTGGCATAAAAAATAACTGACAAACTATCAGCCACATTATAACTGAAAAAATTACTAAAGCTTTATTCTTCGTCATTTTACTCTCTAAATTGATCTACTTTATATGCTATATTGGCAAAATTGAAACAACAAACAAAGGTTTTAAAATGATTAAAAATAATTTAGTTTTCACTCTGGCTTTGGTTTTAATTTACCAAAACTCAAACGCTAAGGACTTAGGTCTAACTACTGAGGTGGCTAGAACAAATTATTCTGAAAAAATAAAGCCGTCTGCTGATCTAAGTATTTCTATGCTTGATAACGTTGATTTGGCAGTTCAGTATTTAAAAAGCAAAGGTGTAATTGCTGATGAAAAAACTGAAATTCAAATTCACGAAGAAAAAAACTATATTGACCTTAGCTGTTTTAATTGTATCGTTGTTAGTATTGATGCAAGAAAAAAAATTGAGAATTCCGTTAATAAAGACTTACCTACCCCATACTAATAGCACTATGAAGTATGCATTTTTAGCCAAAAACTCAGCAATTAATCAAAGCAAGTTTTCGTTAACAATATCAGAGTCGGACTATGGCCCAAACGAAACTGTACTGAATAATCTAATTGGCACCTTAATAAAGTATAATGCAACTGGAAAACTCGAGCCCTATCTTGCAGAGAGTTTTTCTACAAGCAATTCAGATTTAACATGGAGCTTTAAAATAAGAGATAATTTATTTGCTGAAAATGGTATAAAAATAGATGCTTCACTTTTTAAAAACTCTCTTGAGAAGCAATTAAAAATGTATTCAGCCTCAGGAGAGCCTTTAGATTTTTCTCTTTTAGATGGCTGGCTTGAGTTCAAAGAAAGCAATCGCAATGAAATTATCGGAATACAGGCAAAAGAAAATTATTTAATATTCAAATTTACTTCTCGCCCATCAGATTTACTAGAGGCACTTAGAATGCCATATTTTGGTTTATGGCTATCAACCGATGATAGCCACAATAGCTTCAAAAACTTTTTATCTACTGGCGCATACAAAGTAGACAAACAAAAATCTAATGATGCGCAGATATATCTGATAAAACGAAAACCTTGGTTTTCTAATGATATTGAAAAAACAAGTGAATATGTTGAATTCAACTATATTTCTGAAGATCAGATTTCAAATGCTGAATTCACTATATTAGAAATAGTGAGACCGAATCCAAAAGTTCCTCCAGATAATTATATTAGCATATCTGGCATACCAACTGCGATGATGTCCATGGTGCTCAGCCCTGACAAAAATGGTCCATTTAAAGATTTACAAAATAGACAAGCCTTTGTAAGTAGATTCAAAAAACATCAGCAAAAATTGTCTAATTTTTTAACTTCAGATTTTTTTTTCCCTTCAGCAACGAGCCATGTTTCATCTTTACCCGAAGTTAATTTTCTACCTAATATGAACAATGCTAAATTAGAATTTGCATTTCCAAATCAAAATCTTTTTTCTGAGGTTAGTACCGAGTTAGAAAACTTAATTAGTTCTACGCTAAGCGATACAAATGCAAAAGTAACATACCGCTACGGCTCTCCAATGGAAAACTCATGGCGCCAAAGACTATTGAGCAATAAAGAGTTTGATGCAAGATTTAATGGAGTTGATATTGGTGGGCACATAAACAATCTAGCAATAAAAATGATATTTTGCTCAAAGCTGGGAGTTAGTTATCCAGATCCTTCAGGTGAAATTTGTAAACTGTCTAAAAAGCAAGATACTCACGGAGGAAAAATTGAACAAGACTATATTAATGAATTTAATCAAATTTTGCTAGATGATTCCGTAGTCGTTCCGCTCATGCATTTTGGAACAACTTGGTATGTTTCGGATCAAATTGTTCCTTCTTCATTTCCATCAACAGTGGTGTCTCCTTTGCTTGAGGCAATCGAGTTTAAGTGAACTTATTATTCAAAACTCTTATCTCAAAATATGGTTTATCAGAAATCAAAGTACAACCAATTTTGTCGAATGAGGGTGAATTGGTTTTAGGATTTCATGCCTATGCTCAAAACATTTCTGAAAAAACATTATCTGGTGGTACTCATTCAAACCTAGAAACTGCTAAACGTATTTGTATTGCAGAACTAGCAGAACGATTTTTTTTTAATTTAATC
>JBEBIK010000013.1:0-15417 GCA_040080445.1 Pseudobdellovibrio sp. | reverse complement strand
AAAAACGGCGATAACCCGATCGCGTTTGATCACGATTGCCGCGAAGGAATATGTGGAAGCTGTGGTTTCATGATTAACGGAAACGCACATGGACCACAAAAGAGCACGACGATTTGCCAACTGCATATGCGCCATTTTAAAGATGGCGAAGAGCTACTTTTAGAACCATGGAGAGCTACAGCTTTTCCTGTTATTAAAGATTTAATGTCAGATCGCACAGCTTTTGATCGCATTATGAAAGCCGGCGGATATATTTCGGTGAATACTGGAAACGCTCAAGATGCCAACAACATTCCAATACCCAAACCAGACGCCGATGAGGCCTTTTTATCTGCGGCATGTATCGGTTGTGGCGCTTGCGTTGCTTCTTGTAAAAATGCTTCAGCTGCGCTTTTCACAAGTGCCAAAATCACGCATCTTTCATTGTTACCGCAAGGAAAAGTTGAGCGAGGACAGCGTGCTTTAGATATGGTTGCGCAAATGGATGCAGAAGGTTTTGGCGCTTGCACATCAACAGGCGTTTGTTCAGCATCTTGCCCGAAGGATATTTCATTAACAAATATTGCAATAATGAATCGTGAATTATTTAAAGCTGCGCTGACTCAAAAAGAAGAAATGAGTGGCGGAGACGGAGCCTAGTGAAAGATTTTATTAAGATTTTTTTAGGAATTTCCGCCCTCGTTACAGCGTTTATTTTGGGGCGGGGTTATGGAGAAAAAAGTTTTAAAGAGAGCGAAGAGTATCGTAGTTTTATTAAATCTAATGAAGATTTAAATTTTTCAAAAAATGAACTTGAAAACGTTAAAGCTAAGCTTCAAAACATAGCTGATGGTGCTGAAAATAAAAAAACCGATGAGTTGCTAGGTCAAATACTTACTGTTTTTTTAAATGATCTGGGCTTAAGGCTTCAAAACAAAGAGGCTATATTAAAACAAGCGCAAGAAATTAAAGCCGCTACGTCTGAGGTAAAAACCACTGTGGCGGAAGCGCCAGCTGGAGAAACCGATGAGCAAAAAAAACTACGCGAAGAACTAAAAGCGCTTAAAGAACAAAAAAAATGGACTAATCTAGACTTAGGAAAATATAAATCGACAGAGTGGATTTTGCAAAACGCCACAACTGACCGCCAAGTTAAAGAACAGCTTACAAAAGTTAGAATTAAAAACATGAATTCTTTTTTATCAGGAACCATTAATGGCGACGAAGCACAAATTAATGGGTTCATGGGTGAATATCGCGGTAAATTTGAATACATAGATGGGACGCGCGCAGGTTCGTTAAAAATGAAGTTTTCAAAAACTACTAAAGAAGGCGCAAGGCTAGCTGTAGAAATTGGAATGTACGGTGCCGACGGAAAAACAACGACATCAGAAACAAATACGCCCGGTGGCTTTGGAATACACCAGGCAGAACTAGATGGAATTGTTACTAAGTGGCAAGACACATCATTTTTTCATTTCTATAAATTAAAGAATAAAAATCAAATCGCAGGAAATCTTTATCAGAGTCTTCCAAACGGCGCGACAACCACAATTGGTTCGTATATTTTAAATCGAGTGGATAAATTTTAGTCTAACGCGAGCCCACTTAAGAGCTTGTTATGTTTCACCAAAAAATGCGCAATACAGCAAAACTAACCTGAGCACTGAGCCAATAATGTCTCATTATCAGACGACATCTCGATTATATCACCTTTGACACCCCCAACTAGACTTTCATCTCAATAAAAACATGCTAGCTGTCGATATAGATAAGCTATGCAAAGTGAGGCTGTAAGATGAAAAAAGTCGGTCAATTAATGAAAGACATCGGATTTAACCCTGAGAGCTCAGACTCCGCTAAAGAAGCCTTTATTAAATATTTAATTAAACAATCTGCGGGCGTAAACGTACAAACTCCGAGCGAGAAAAAAGCGATTATGGCTAGCCCAGAAAAATTTGTGAACTTTCCTAAACAACTTGCATTTGATTTCGACGAATCAGAAGTTCGACCATTAAAAAAAGCCTAATTATTTATTGAGTCAGAGAACAATCGCGTTCAGTATCAAAATGTGAGTGCCAAACAATACTTTAACGAAATTTTTGAAAAAAACGAAAAACATGACCCTGTTATAGACGCAATACGTGCGATTTCCGTTTTAAGTATTATTGCTTTTCATGTCATGGTTGGAATTATTCAAGTTTACGATCATGAAAAGGCCAAAGTATATATTTTAGGAATGCCGAGTATTTTACAGCCATTGTGGCATGGAGAAAAAGGCGTCGATGCATTTTTTCTACTCAGCGCTCTAGTTATTGGAATTCCATTTTTCAAAAGTATTGATAATTTTGATTGGACTATTGCCAAAGATTTTTTTAAAAAGAAATTTTTTAGAATTTATCCATTGTTTTTTGTGGCCCTGTGTCTTTATACAATAGCTCAATGGAGCTATTTCGGAGAATATTTTTTTAGTAACCTATTCTTCATAAATAACTTAATCGAAGGCCAAAGAGGAATTATTCCTGTCGGCTGGTTTTTAACTGTTGAAATGCAGTATTTTGTTTTAACGCCATTGTTGTTTTTAGCACTTAGAAAGATAAAAATTCGTGGACTTGCGCTAACAGTTTTATTCTTAAGCTCTGTTGGTATATGTGCTTTAGTGCTTCGAAATCACAGCGACCTATTTATGCGTCCAATGACAGATTTATTTTTAGCCTCTGATCGCAATGCCTTTTCGGGCCTCATGGGGCGATATTTTTATGAGGCCAACCTCACGCGTTTTGGTCCATTTGTAATTGGATTTTTACTGGCCTATTTAAAAGTATTTTACTCAGAAAAACTAACGGCAGTATTTAAAAACAAATTAGTTGGCGCACTTTTTTTGGCGTTAAGTTTAGTATTTATATTAATTCCAACAACGCTGCCGATATACGATCCGCAATCATGGTTTTACACTGAGTTTTCAACAACATTAAATTTTTGGACTTTAGCTGCAAGCCGCCAGATGTTTGCTCTAGGTGTGTTTTTATTAATATTGGGCTGTTGGTATTCGCGAGACGCGTTTAAAGCAATTAATTCAATTTTTGCGTTGCGCATTTGGAAGCCTCTTTCAAATCTTTCGTTTCCAATATACTTATTTCACTTTCCATTTATTGGAGTAGCCGCCGTCATTGTTTTTGGAACCACGAATGTAAAAGAAATTACTGGAGTTAGCTTTTTACAGGGCCTTGGCATCTTTTTATTAGCAACTGCGTTGACCTTTTTGTTCTCTATTCCCTTCCATTTATATGTAGAGCGCCGCTTTACAAATCGCGCCAAAAAATAATCAACCAAGACCTTGGTCTAGTTTCAAAGTGGTACTAAAAAAACATCTGCTCGACTGGACTGCACGTTGGTACGATTTTGGAACCTACAAAATAGCCAAGTCTCACGGAAGGAGAACTACTATGCTCAAAGGAAGAGCCTCAATAATTTTCGCGTTTGCTACTCTAGCACTCTCTATCACGGCACAAGCTTCAGCTCCAAAAGTTGAATCGGTACCAGGGGAATACATTGTTCGCTTGAAACCAGGCGTTTCGACAATGAGTGCAACAACCCTATCTCAATCTTTAGGCGCGTTTGTTAAATCAAGCATTCCTTCGCAAAACATCGTGGTTGTAAAACGCGCATCGTTTGAATCAACTATTTCTGCGGTTAAATCTTTAGCGATGAATCCTTTAGTAGATATTGCTGAGCCTAACTATATATATAGAGCTAACCGTTTGCCTGACGATCCTATGTTAGGTCAACTTTGGGGCATCCTTAATGTTGGACAAAAAGATTCTGCTGGCAAAGTTGGTGTTGCTGGAGTTGACGTAGGAACTGAACAAGCTTGGGATATCGCAACTGGTTCTGACAAAATGTTAGTAGCAGTAATCGATACAGGTGTTGACTTTGAACATCCAGATTTGATTCCAAATCTTTGGACAAATGAAGTTGAAGCTGCTGGTCAAGCTGGAGTTGATGATGATAACAATGGCGTAATTGATGACGTTCACGGTTTCAATGCAATTACTGGTAAAGGTAATGCAGACGACGACCAAGGTCACGGTTCTCATTGTGCTGGAACTATTGGAGCCAAAGGTAACGATGGCAAAGGTATTGTTGGCGTTAACTGGGATGTTAAAATTATGGCAGTTAAATTTTTGGATCGTAATGGTTCAGGAACTTTAGAAAACGCTCTTAAAGCTATCGACTACGCAACTAAAATGGGCGCGAAAGTGATGAGCAACTCTTGGGGTGGCGGCGGATTCTCGCAAACACTTTTAGACTCTATCAAAAGATCTAACGAAGCTGGCGCAATCTTTATCGCAGCCGCTGGAAATGATTCAAATAACAATGATACTAACCCGTCATATCCTGCAACTTATGATGTAGCTAATATTATTTCAGTTGCTGCTATCGATAACCAAGGCGCAAAAGCAAGTTTCTCGAATTACGGTAAACGTACAGTTCACATTGGCGCTCCGGGTGTAAATGTTTACTCTTCTACTGGCGGTTCGTATGATTCTTGGTCTGGAACATCTATGGCTACTCCGCACGTTTCTGGCGTTGCAGCTTTAGTTTGGGCTCACGAACCTGAATTAACAGCAGTTCAATTAAAAGAACGTCTTTTGTTAACAGCGCGCCCGATTGCTGGTCTTAAAGGTAAAACTAAAACTGGCGCTTTAGTTAATGCATTCTTTGCTTTAACAAACAAAACTCCAGAACCAGATGCTAATGATCCTGCTAACTGGCAAGCTCAAGAGGCTTCTTATGCTTCTGCAAGTCCTTATGTTAAAAACACAAATGAAGTTTATGAAGTTAATGTAACTGGCGATGTTAAAGAATTTTCTCTGTATTTTGAGAAATTCGACACAGAAGCCAATTACGATACTCTGCAATTAGTAGACGCTGCAGGTAACGTAATTCAAACATTAAGCGGTAATAACGATGACTCGTTCTCGGCAACTGTTACTGGCAACTACGTTAAATTGTTATTTAAATCAGATGGTTCGGTTGAAAGAACTGGCTGGAAGATTTCTAAAATAGCAGTAAGATAATTTTCAATTTAAGCACAAATCAGCTGAGTTTTTGGCTCAGCTGATTTATCATTTTCTTAATGAACGAATCATCAACTCAACCTATTTTTCCGCGAATTATTTCTGTAGGCACTGCCGTTCCTAAGAACAAATACACTCAAAAACAAGTATCAGACATTTTAAAAATCAAAAGCGAAAAATCTAAAAGATTTTTTACTCACGAGCATATCGCCACCCGACATCTCTGTGAATTTGATATAGAAAACGAACAGAACAACTCAAATCTAATTCAAAAATTTAAAACAAATGCGGTAGAGCTGTCTACACAAGCTATAAACGAAGCTCTCGAAGCTGCAGAGTTAAAGATAAATGATATTGGTTTCATTTGTTGTGTTACTTCAACGGGCTTTATTGTTCCTTCGCTCAGTTTATTAGTAATGGAAAAAGTGGGTTTTAGTCAAAGCTGTGAAAGAGCCGACATCGTTGGTATGGGCTGCAGTGCCGGTCTTAACGGCCTATCTGTTGTTAGTAACTGGTGCTCTAACCATCCAGAACAAGCAGCGCTACTGCTTTGCTGCGAGATCAGTTCTGCGATTTATGTGGCAGAAGAGGGCGAAAAAAACGCCCTTGTTAATAGTTTATTTGGTGATGGCGTGGCTGTCGCCGCAATAAGTACTAAGAAGGCAAGCGCCAACGCTCCCAAAATTATAAAATTTTCGAGCTATAGAATTTCGAACTCACTAGACAGCTTAAGGTTTGATTGGAATAGAGCTAAAAATTTAAATCAATTTTATGTAGGCAAAGAAACACCAGAACTTCTTGGGCAGCATATTGGAAAAGCACTTACTGGTTTAAATTTTAAAACCGAAGAAATTAAACACTGGATTTTACACACGGGTGGGGCGTCCATTTTAGATAAAATTCAAGAAGTGTTAAACCTTAGTTCGGAAGATTTAAGAAACACGCGCAGTGTTTTAAAAGATTACGGAAACATTTCGAGTGGAAGTTTCCTTTTTAGTTTTAAAAAACTTCAACAAGAAAAAATAACAAAACCAAACGATAACGGCATCATGATTACCATGGGCCCGGGTCTGAGCATAGAGATGGCTCTAGTTAAATGGTAAAAACAAATATTGAGGGAGCAGTTCAATATATTGAACTCAACAATCCTGACAAAGGAAACTGCCTAAGCCCACAAATGATCACTGAAATTAAAATTGCATTTTTAGAAGCTAATAAAAACAAGGCTATTAAAAATATAGTATTAACTGGTTCAGGAAAAAATTTCTGTACAGGCGCAGACCTTAACTGGATGTACGCAGCAAAAGACTTAAGCGAGCAAGAAAACATTAAGGACATGCATCAGCTAACAGACATGTATAAATCCATACTTGCTTTTCAGGGAATTATCGCTGCGCGAGCACAAGGAAATGTTCTTGGCGGAGGAATGGGCTTAGTGACCGCTTGCGATGTGGTTGTTGCCGATAAAGAAAGTAAATTTTCACTCCCAGAAAAAAATTGGGGATTGATTCCCGGAATAATTACGCCACTACTAAATCGAAAAATAGGAACGCAGGCTTTCAATGATCTCGCGGAAAGCTCGAGAGTCATTTCTGCAAATGAAGCGCTAAACATAGGGCTAATAGACGGCATTTCTTCAAGCGACGAAGAGGCAAATGAGCTTGTATACAAACTTGCGGCAGTAGCGAAAAAACCTCAAACGCTTATTTCGGACGAAACCTTTAGTTTTTTTACGGAAGAGTCAGCAAAATTGCGACGTCTTCCAAAGTTTATAAAAAACATCGAGATTTTTTTAAAAAACAAAACTTAATTATTTTTTTTAACAAGATCTATGCAAATTTTAACATGATCAAAATCGTCTTTATGAAAATCGGTCAAAAAGAATCGGTATCCTATATCAATGTACTTTTGTAACTGAGCACATACGTTTTCATAGGACCCGACCAAATAAGGCTCGGGAGACAAGTAGTTTTTAATAGGCTTTAAATAAAAATCTAAGCGCTCGTCTGAGTTTTTTGCCAGATATTCTTTTAGCCATACGCTCCAAGGCGTTTCGCTATTAGCCACAGACATAGAAAACAAGAGCTCTCCAGCTCTATCTGTAGGAAAAAGTTGCTGCGCGGCCACGAGGGCTTCGGCATCTGTTTTGCGCGCACAAATTCCGAGTCCTAGGCCGGAGTTGGCGTGAATTGCTGGCCGCATATGTTCGATAGGACGAATATTTTTTACGAAGAAAGTCTTATTGCTATTGGCCATAAAATTTATTTCAAATGATCCTGAAATAAAAAAATCACAAATCTCTTTTGCGGCTGGATAGATGTCTACATTTTCAAGAGAGTAATGTTTTCCTGTAAAACTAAAAGTATTTTTATCTGTAAGTTCACGGCATATGGTCAAAAACTCGAGAAGACGTTCGCTTCGTTCCTCAAAGTTCAGCAACTCGCCTTGCGCCGCAAACTCCTTTACAAAAGAACCAGTTACAAGATTTATCGCTACTTGACGGCCATAAATATTTTGCAAAGAGATAAGTTTTTTAATTAAAGCTACCGGATGCTGATGAGCAGGATTAGTAGCCACGAGAGGCTTAAAATTCTTATTTTTCTGTAAAGCATATTGCGCCACCACCCACGGATCTAAGCGCTTGTTGCCGACAGTAATAAGGGTGTATTTAAAATCCAACTCGGCGCTTTTATCAATATACTTATCAAGATCTGTCGGGCCGCAACCCTCAAGTCTGCGGTCGTTGGCCGGAATAACATTAATAAAACTAATAGGTGTATTCATACGGACCTCACTTTTTTATGACGAGAATTGGACAGAGGTAAGTCCGAAATTATTAAACGCTGTGGGTGCATATACCTAGGCAGAGACTCTTCGCAAAAAGACTTAAAATTTATTTTGAACAAGTCTTGGTCGACATCCGAAACTAAAAATACTTTAGCGGTTATGGCGGATCCCAGAACAGGGTTAGCTTCTTTAATAATAGATACATCGCTAATTTGTGGCATTTGCATCAAAAGCTCTTCTAGCTCGGCAGGAAAAAACTTACGACCCGCAATATTAATTAAATCACCTTCGCGCCCGAGCACTTGAATATAATCACCAAACTCTTGCGCGGCATCTCCAGTTTTAAACCAATCGAGCGATTGGTTTTCATAATTTAAATACGCTATCATCGGAGTTAAAGACTGCACTTCAATAAGACCATTAATTATGCGCGAAGGGTTGAATGTCGAATTAATTTTTAATTTAAAAGGCTCATCTTGGTTGGTTTCTGTTTTTAAAATACCAATTTCTGACATTCCATAAGTGTGCATGAGAATAACCTCAGGTAAAGCTTTTTTTAAAGCAGCTGTTGTGGCTGGCATCACGGGCTCGGAGCCATAGGCTATTTTTTTTAATGAACTTAAATTATGTTTCTGAATTTGCCCAGAAAGTAAAAATAAATTTAAAAAGCTAGGTGTAGTTTGAAAGTAGTCCACAGCATTTTGGCTTATTAGTGTTGCGATATCATGCGGATTAAACGAGTCTACAGCAGTCACCAGACCAGCGCCATTAAAAACAGTCTCAAGAAGTGTTTCAATTCCTGCAATAGATTCTAAAGGTGAAAATGCAAAAGTTATTTTAAAGTGCGCACCCACTTTTGCAAATTTATTAAAAAACAGAGATGCATTATGAAGAATAAATTTATATTTAAAGCCAGACGTTCCAGAAGTGCGCACAATAAACGGCTGATCTCCCCGCTTAAGGGCGGTAGAGATTTCATTATGGGTTTTTGCTTTTGGGTCAAAGTTTATCTCTGCGAGATTTTCAACTTTAGAAAAATAAATAACTGAAGATTTAATTTCAGTCTCTAACAATTTGCGGTATGTGTGATCGTTAAATTGATACGAAGGTAAAAGCATAAATGGAATGTTACTATTTAATAGCGCCAGCAACTTAACATAACAAGAAAAGCAGTTTTCAGACTCAAGAGCAACTACGCCGCCCATGTAATGTTTTTTTGTAATTTCGACACACAAAAGATCTACAGCTAGACCCAGCTCTTTATATGTATAAAGCAAAGAGCCCTGAACTAGAAAGTTATTATCAAAATGTTTTTTTAAAACATCTTGTACTAGATTCATTTTGCCGCGCTTACTTTATGCAAAAGAAAGAGAGATAAGTTTTTGATATTCAAAAATGGCCTCGCGTCAGTGTTTAAGATGTCTTCTGCAGAAAACTTAATATCAACACCGAAAGTGGCTTGAATCTGCTCTTCTATTAAAAAGATAAAACCAACCAAATTAAGCGAATCTAAAACGGCCGACTCTTCTCCGTAAAGAATGAGGCCGTCAAAAGATTTAATTTCTGAAACATTGGGTATCCCAAGACTCGCCTTTTTTAAACAAGGCGCAATAATTTTTTCGATAATTAAATCAGTGGTCATGAGCTCTTGCCGTGAGTTTTTAAAAACTCAGCGAGTTTTAAATTTAAATAATCTGCGAAATCAAGCTGACAACAGTGTGATCCATACGGAATAAGTAAAAATTCAGAGCCTTTAACTAAATCGTGCATCTCTCTTTGGTAAGAAGTTGGCGTTAGCATGTCGCGATCACCAGCAATAATAAATGCGGGACAATGAATATTAGGCAAAACCGAAACTCCATCAAATTTTAAGAGCTGTTCAAACAGTTCAAAAAAATAAGTTAGTTCTAATCTTGAAACTCCGCGCCCATACATCTCAATATCTTTAAATTGGGTCAGCTTAAGATTAAAGCCGCCAGCAAGCGCTGCTACCTGAAAAGCGACAGGATTATCAATCATCCCTCTCCATAAATTATTCCATAAGTCGGGAGATTTGCGGTGAGATTCGCGCATAAACTTAAACAAGGGCTCAACAAAATCGAGTCCAAATAGTTTTTTAAGCGGATTGCGTGCAAAGCCATTTACAAAAGTAACGGATTTAAAAAGCTCTGGAAATTGCTCATAAGTTTTTATTAAGTAAGGCACTCCAAAGCTGTGGCCAACAAAATGGGCGCTCTCGATACCAAGGTGATTTAAAAGACCTTTTACATCAAATGCGAGATGTTCAAAAGTAAAGTTGTTGGTATTGTTCACAGGAACGCTTTTATGGTGGCCACGGATATCGAACAAAATAACTTGATGAGTTTTTGAAAAATATTCGACCTGTGCGTGCCAATGATTCATCAAACAAGCAATTCCGTAGATAAAAACAATAGGCTCGCCCTGACCACGTACTTCGTAGTAAATAGGCGTGCCGTCCATTGCAGAAAAGCTACCTGTTTTTTTTTCAATAAATGTAGACTCGATGCTAATCATAAAAAACTCAATTCTATTACGCTTGATGAAACTCTAAGGATGTCGCCAGCAGAAACTTGGTGTTGGTCAAAAGTGGACCCGTTAACGGTGACTTTGTCACCGCATAAACTTTCGATGTAAACTTGGTCGCCAATTTGAAAAAATTTAACAACCCTAGGCGGAGTGTTTGGATCTTTAATGTTAAGATCTAGGCTGTTAAATCCGATTTCGCGTGGCCCATAGCTAAGAGTGTAAACTTCTTCATATTGAGCCCCTTGTATAAAACTCAACCGAACAGGCCTTAAAAAGAAAAATATTTCAGTCGAAGTTTGTCTCCCCGTAGAGGCCTCGAGCCAGTCTTTAAGTTCCTCAAGCCAAGGCCCCTTGGTTCGCGGCGCTCGCTCAACGACTTTGAAACCCGTCTGCCCCAGATGAAAAATAAGACCTAAAATCAACGATGCGCGCTCAACCTCTTCAAAACCAAGACGCATCTTTGCTGGGGCTAAGCACTCGATATTCCACGTTTTTTTTGAATCAAAACCAACAACCGCGTGCAAAGCCGCCATTTCGTTATCGTTTGTAAAAGATAAGCCTGACGTCTGAGCTTTTCCAAGTGTCAGGCCGTTTTTTAGCAATAGGCGTTTACCTTTGTTGGGCCCATCAAGGACCTCTAATTCTAATCTCATGGCATTTATAATAAACGTTTGATTCTGGGCTTGTCCATAGGGGGTTGAGGTGTTAGACCATTAAAACACAAAAAGTCATCCTTGCTCCCCCAATAGTTGGAGGGGCTTTAACCGAAAGGAATATTCATGGAACTTAAGACAGAACTTAAGCGTCCGTACGAGGCCGTAATCCTAGTACACCCAGACGCAACAGTAGAAGAGCAAAAAGAGCTTTTCAAAAAAAACAAAACAACAATTGCTAGCTTTAAAGGCTCTATCCACACGTTAGAAACGTGGGGCAAAAGAACTTTAGCAACACCAATCGGCAAACTTCGCAAAGCTGTGTATTTTCACACTATGTTTGAAGCTGGTCCTCAGGCCATTGCTGAATTAGAGCGTACAATGCGCATCAACGATAAAGTATTGCGCTTTATGCACACTAAGTTAGACGAAAGAACTCCAGTATCTAAACATGCTGAAGCTTTCAAAAAAGGCTTATCTGATTCTGCAGCTCGCGAAAAAGAACGCGAAGCTAAAGCTCAATTACGTCGTCAAGCAGCTCAACAAGCTCGCTCTGAAAAATTCGACAAAGACGACATGTAGTTGATACGAAAATAGGTAAAAGCTGTGAGTTTGATGAAAACACCGAAAAATAAAAATGTACTTACGCTAGCTTTGGTTAGCGCGCTGGTGTCAGTTTTATTTTCGTTTATGGGCGCGCCGTTTTTACGCGCCCTATTTGTTTCATCAAGATCAAGAGTTTTTTGGTCAACGGCGGTTCTGCTAGTTGGGGCCATGTTTGTTGCGGGCGTAACAAATTATAAAATATCGGAAACGGCAGTTTATGTAGGTGCTACCTGGATGACTTTAGGTATTTACAGTGAACTCGAAAAGCGCGGTGTTAATTGGAGAAGAGCTAGTCTCGCTTCATTGGCCACCGGATTACTATTTGCTTTAGCCGGATATTTTTTAATACTGAAACGCATTGGAACAGACGACGCTCTAACGCAAATGTTGGAACCACTTCGCGTAGCAATGAATCAGGCATTTCCCGATAAACCTCTTGAGGCTGGAGATTTAGTTAAATTTCTACCTGGAATTTTCGCCGCCAGTTTATTCGGTTCTTTAGCTCTTAGTTTTGCACTTGAGTCTAAAGTAATAAAAATGTTTCGCATACAGCGCGAAAGAGTAGCCTCGGGCCTTCGGTGGCTTGAGTTTAGGCTACCAGACGTAGTTGTTTGGGTAACCTTATTTGCCGCATTGTTTTCGGAATTCAGTTTTGGACAAAAAATTCTCGAAACGATCAGCGTAAATTTATTAATCTTAGCAGCAGTCGCTTTTTTCTTTCAGGGAATTACAGTGGTTGAGTTTATGGTTAGATTTTACAGATTTGGTTTATTCACACGCACCCTGACCTATTTGCTAATAATTTTGCAACTAGCCCCATTTGTCGTTTTTGTGGGTTTTGTAGATTACTGGGCCGACTTTAGAACGCTCGTAAGAAAAAAAACTAAAACGACTTAATTTAATAAAGTAAGGATTATATATGAAAGTTATTTTACAAAAAGATGTTAAAGATTTAGGAAAAATTGGAGATCTTGTTAACGTATCTGAAGGCTTTGCTAGAAACTTATTGTTTCCTAGAAAATTAGCCTTAGAGGCTACTGAAAAGAAAGTTAACGAATACAACCACTTAAAACGCGTTGCTGAATCTAAAAAGAAAAAAGCAGTTGCTGAGCGCCAAGCACTTTTAAACAAAATTAAAGGTACTACTGTAGGTTTCAAGCTTAACGCTGGTGAAAACGATAAGTTATTCGGCACAGTTACAACTACTGATATTTCTAAAGGTTTAGAAAAGCTTGGTTTTTCTATCGACCGCAAAGATATTCACTTAGAAGAGCCTATTAAGGTTTTAGGAACTCACAAAGCGACTATTCGCTATGCTGAGGGCTTAGAGACTTCAATTCAGGTTGCTGTTGAGCGCGCTTAGTTTCTAGACGCAGGAAGCAGTTTTTTGACAATCAAAAACTATTAAAGGACTCTGCAAAGGGTCCTTTTTTTATGGAGAAACATATGAAAATTTTTATCCTTTTAATGTTAGTTAATTTTTCGGCTTTTGCTCGCCTTACTGATAATCAGGTTGAAATTAAAACAGAGGCTGAATTTATCAATATAACGGTTAAAAAAGGTTTTCATTTAAACGCAGAAGCTCCCGCATCAGCAACGTTTGATAACTTAGAAGCGCTTTTTAAACCCACAGTTAAAACAGAAGCGTTGTTTGCTTTTAAAAAAATTGAAAAAGCAAAAGCGGCTAATTTAAGTTTTTATATTTGTGATGATAAAAAAACAGTTTGTGAACAGCACAAGCAAACGATCAATTTAAAAAATGGCGAAGTTAAAAAAGAAGAAATCAAAGCACATTATAGCAACATTAAAGATTTTAATTTAGCGAGCAAAGACGGCCGCCCAACACTATTAGTGTTTTCAGCGCCCTGGTGCCCAGCCTGTATTCGCATGCAAACCGAAACCTATAACAAAGCGATTGTACAAAAAGAAGTTACTAAACTTAATTTCGCAAAATTAAATTCAGACGTGGCAGAAAATTACGAACTTTCAGAAAAATTTAAAATTAAAGCTATTCCGACAATGATTATGCTTGATAAAAACGGCGTAGAAACTTACCGCTGGTTAGATTTTCAAACAGCAGGAGAGTTTGCAAAAAGCTTAAGTGACGAATTAAAAAATGTAAACTTAGCCGAAATCACGTTAAAGAAAGCACAACTGGGAGACGTGGCGGCGGCCAGCAGCTTAGCGTTTAAAGCCTTTAATACTTTAGATTACGCCGAAGCTCTTAAATGGTTTAACCTAACTAAATCAGAAAAAGATAAAAAATTTAAATTAGCATCTGAAGTTTCATTAGCAGCAGAAAAAGCAGATGAAGACGAAAAGCTAGTTAACGAATATGTTGAGACATTAGAAAAAGCCATAAGCTCAACAACATCTCACCTAGACAACATAAGATGGACAATTGATTATTTAGAAAAGAAAAAAGAACTTAAGACAGCGGGCGATAATTCTAAAAAAGCAGACACTGTAATTAGCGAAATTGACAAGCTTCTCAAAAACCCCAAAACCGCAGCAGCGGCCTTTACCAATAGCACATATGGTAATTACGGTGGATTTGAACAAGAAGAATTACTTTGGTTAAAAGCTCGTGTTTACGGAACTCTTGATAAAAAAGCTGAAAAAGAGAAAACAAACAAAGACACAATGGCTTTAGTTTTCAAAAAGAAGCTTACAGCTGAAAAACCAGGTGAGATGTTAATGGCTATCGCCTATTTGCGCGAAGCTGGCGAAACTAAAAAAGTAGATGAGCTTTATCAAAAGCTTATTAATAAGTATAACAACTCATATGTGTATTATGAAAAATACGCCCGCTTTGTACAGAAAAATAAAAATTTAGAAAAAGCTCTTGATCTAACTAACGAGGCTTTAAAATATCCAGAAGGAAATGAACCACAATTAACATTATTAAAAACTCAGCTTTTAAAAGATTTAAATAAAAAAATTGAAGCAAGGGCTCTAATTGATGAAGCGCTTAAAGATGAGTACATAAAACATAAACGCTTTGCCAGAACTGTAAAAAAATTAAATGATTTAAAAGTAGAACTGAGCAAGTAAGAATCTGATCAGAAGAGAAAACCCGCTATTGGGTTTTCTCGGGGCTAACGCCGTAAAAAACTTCGTCTAAGTAAATTAACAAACACTGTCTTAAATCATCAACCGTCATATCTTTTGGCTCGATTTCAAGCGCTCGGATAGCCGCAAATAATTCTGTTTCGATTGTGTCTGCATCCATCTTTGCGTGTTTCGCAAATTGTTCCAAAACTCGTCCCATGCTCGCCTCCTGCTTGCGGTGTGAGTCAGGGCTTCTTTTAAGCCCTAAGTTAAGCTCCAGTGGCCTATTTCGAGTTCATCATGAACAAATAAACAGGCTACTTACTGACAGTTCTATCAAAGCAAAAGGTTAATACGGGTACAATTAAGAAACTCTTAAAGTGGGTAAATTAGGTAATAGGGCTAGCTTATTGATCTTATTTGGCTTTATTTGATTCTGAGATAATAGAATTTAGGTTCCAAAGGTCGTATAAATAACCCAGACCGAAGACTCCGCCGGTAAATAACCAGAGAAGGCCAGTGAGAACTCTACCCAAATAAAAACGATGAATTCCGAAAATACCTAAAAAAGTTAAAAGAACCCAAGACAGCGTAAAATCGTATATTCCATTTGTGTACTTATGATCTGCTTCGCGGTCCATTGAAGGAATTAAAAATAAATCAATAAACCAGCCAACACCCAATAGACCTAACGTAAAAAACCAAATGGTTCC
>JBEBIK010000256.1:0-3678 GCA_040080445.1 Pseudobdellovibrio sp. | reverse complement strand
CCCTTGCACCGCGATGGCCAATTGGGCTTTTTTAACTTTATGAAAAATATTTTAAATGAAGCTGATCTTAACCAGCTTTTAACATCTGAATCTTTTAAAAGTGGTTTTGAATATATTATTTCAGATATGAATTCGCATCCCGTTCACTTGTTTCAAACCCTTCGAGCGCTACTTTTAACCGAGACTAAAAACGATGATTTAGCTCTTAAATCTTGGCAAAACTGGGTCGAGAAAACGAATTCACTAAAGCCATATGAGAGAGAGTCGCTGAGTCTGATTAACTCTTCTGGCTTTAGCGACGAGCACGCCCGAGCCATCGAAATATTATGTATCAGACTGGGACAGCAAAGTTCAACGTAGTATTCTACATCAACTTACTATAAAATTAAAGCATGCCATACTTAGTAGCCATAGAACGTGATCCAAAATGCTACAAAGAAATTCAAGACAGCTGGAGCGATATCGCAAAAGAACTTGGTCATGAAGTATTGGCGTTTAGCTCAATGGAAGAATTCAACACCGAATTTGCCAAGCCCGAAAACGTAAATAAAATTATTCTTCTGATGAGCATTGCCGCTGAAGAAATCAAAGGCGACTTAATTGCAGGGCTAAATGGTCTTAAAGGCAAATACAAGTGTGATGTACTCCTCACTATGTTTGACGACCCTTTAAAACCACTTAAAAAAGTTTCAACAATTCCTGTTCGTAATATTATTTACAAACCTTTTGATTTAACTATTTTAAAAGAACACACGCGTTTTGCCATTATGTCAGGGCAAAAAATAAAAACGCAGTTTGTACACACCACCCAAGTTGAAGCTGCTATTGAGTCTCTTAAAAAATTTAAAATCTCACAACTCTCAGAATTTGGTTTTAAAGTTGAAAAAAACTACCCTCTCGAAAATAACAAAGCCTACAAATTTTACCACCCACTTTTTGCCAACAAAAAAAATCAACACGCCTGGGTTAGGGTTTTAAACGAAGACGAAACCCACTATGAAATGTACTTTTGCCAATCCGTAGCTGTAATTTTAAGCCAGCTCCGAAAAAAAGTAGCCAGCACTCAATCAAAAGTTAAAAATCCGACTTGGCAAGGCGCAAGCCAAAACAAGCAAGCCGCTTTAACTATTGCGCTGCAAATACCCGACGAAGCCGTGGCTAACTCTATTCAAGAACTTTTAGGACGTAACTTTAAAGATTTAACATTTATTGCTAATAGCGACATAAACCCAAAGCAAAAAATCACGGCAGATGTGCTCATCACAGATGTGGTTTACGAAGAAAACACCTTAGATGCGCAGTTTACTAAGCGCCCTTTAATAATTAGACTCTACGACGACGCACCCATCAGAGCCGACCTCGAAAAACGCTTTGAATTAGAGTTTATACGACTCGAAAAACCAGTAGATCGCTCGTTCTTAGTTAAAGTGATGCGCAATTTATTTCCGGCTTTAATCGAAAACGAAGAAGAAATTCAAAAGATCACGGCCCTTGTTGAAGAAAACACTTCTTTATCAGAAGTTATTAAAATTCAGGAATTTTCTGAGGCCGCCATTTCGTTTTCTGACCCTCACAAATACGAGCAAGGGCTCATCATCAACATTACACTCCCGCAAGACGATGAAGCCAATCTTCAAGAGATTAAAGCTAAAATTCACTACGCTAGCGAAAAGCCCACGCCTGACAAAGTGTACCTCTATCAATTCGTCTTATTCGGAATGAAAGATGAGTTTTTAAAGATCATCCGCATGTGGGCTCTGCAGAAACATATTGAAAGTCATAAGACAGGCTAGGTACAATACCTGATGCCTAAAAAACCTGTTTCTGCTAAATTACGCGAAGTTCAGACATTTATTAATAATCTCAAACATCCGATGAAAATGGATGTACAAAGAGTCAGAAACGCTATTCATGACTGTATGCCTGGCATTACCGAGCAACTTAAATGGAAAGCGCCGAGCTTTATATATGAAGGCGACGACCGCATTACGTTTAATTTTACCAGCGAAAAAAATTTGAAACTTATTTTGCACAGAGGTGCCAAAGTTAAAGATGCGTCTGATTTTAATTTTGAAGACACTAGCGGATTAATTGTATGGAAAGCTAAAGACCGAGGCGAAATCACGCTTTCAGGCACAGAAGATGTGAGTAAAAACTTAAATGTCTTAACCCCGCTCTTTAGAGCTTGGTTTAAGTACACCGCGAAAATGGATTAACATTTAGGCCGCTTTTGCTCGGGCCTGCCAAAGATCATAGGTTTTGAATTTTTAATCATTATTAACTCCACACTTCAATTTTAGCATCGTAAGTGCAGAATTAAAATAAAAAAAAGGCGCCGATTAAGCGCCTTTCATAAGAACATAGAATTTTAAATTAAAACTAAAAGCTCGCTTCTTTTTTCATTAATTCTTCAATTTTAAGACCTACGTGGTTGCCAGTGGCAAACACAGTTCCGATTTTACCTTTGTTGAAGTGCTCTAATGCCATTGTGTAAGCTTTAGCTGGTAATGCAACATACTTCACTTCAGGAACCATCTTAGCTGAATTTGATAAATAGAACTTAACAAACTCAGTTACTTCAGGGCGTTTAGCAGAAGCTACGCTCACGTAAATAAATAACGGACGAGATAACGGATAGTAAGTTCCGTTTTCGACTGTTTCTTTAGAAGCCATTACGCCTGTTTTAACAGGAGCGCTTGAGCCACCGATAATAGCTAAGGCTTTTAAGTTCTTTTTGTTTTCGATGTAATAAGACATTGGCAAGTAGCCTAAAGAATTCTTTTCGCCAGCAATACCTTTTACTAAAGTATTATCGTCTTCAGAAGCTGTGTAATCTCCACGTGAAGATTTAGATTTACCCATGATAGCTTCAGTAAAGTAGTCAAAAGTTCCAGAGTCAGAACCTGCACCAAATAATTTAATTTCAGCATCGGGCCAAGCAGGGTTAATTTGGTTCCATTTTTTAATAGTGCTCATTGCACCTGGCTCCCACATTTTTTTAAGATCAGCTACAGAAATTTCTTTTAACCAAGTGTTTTTAATATTTACCGCTACAACAGTTGCGTCGTAAGCAATTGGTAATTCGATGTATTGAATTCCAGCTTTTTTGCAATCTTCCATTTCAGCTTTAGTAATTGGGCGAGAAGCATCTTGAAGATCAGTTTCGCCACGACAGAATTTTTTAAAACCGCCACCCGTTCCAGAAATACCAACAGTTACTTTAACTGCGTTTTTCTTTAGAGTTTGAAATTCTTCAGCCATAGCTTCAGTAATTGGGTACACAGTGCTTGAACCATCAACTTTGATAGTTGTTTGCGCGTGTGCTTTAAGAGCTAATACAGACAATAGAACAATGAGTGTTTTCATGAGGGGAACTCCTTGATTTGGTTGAAGCTTTAATATGTGGTATAGAGCGGCTGGAGTCGCGTTAGCTTTGTGTTAAGATGATGTAATCATGATTAGATTTTCTTGTAATCATGATTAGAATTACTAAATTTTAAGCAGTTCTTGGACCATTTGTAGGGTTTAAGCCTTAAATTGCGGGCTTCACGTGGCTTTTATTGACAAAAGAGCGTGTAAATCTTAAAAAACTATTTCGACAAACCTTAGTGGTGGGGTAGCTCAGCTGGTTAGAGCAACGGAATCATAATCCGTAGGTCGCAGGTTCAAGTCCCGCTC
>JBEBIK010000255.1:0-3682 GCA_040080445.1 Pseudobdellovibrio sp. | reverse complement strand
TTAAAAGAATAGCTTTAGGCTCGTATATTTTTAAAGCATTAATTAACCTAACTAAATGAATAAATTTCAGTGGAGATGAAAACCCATTTAAGTTGGTATCAATATCGACTAGAGTAATATCTTTTGAGATTTTAGAATTAATTCGATTGTTGAAAAGTTGTAGAAAATCCCTGTTAATATAATCAAGTTCTTTGTAGTAAATTCCGTTAAAAAAATACCCAGTGATGAATATTAGTATTGAGATTAGTAACTTTAAAAAATTTTTCTCAACATAGTTATATATAATAGATATTGAAAATTTAAAAACCCTATTCCCCATTCAACAATTTCCGCTCGTTCTCTTTATCCTTTGCAACAATCGCATCAATCTCATCTCGTCCCCAGAGCTTCCCTTTTCCGACTCCCGGACAAAAGCTAGCTACTTCGGATTTCCAAGCCTTAGCGTTCATTACTTCAGGCCAAAACGGCCATGTACGGCATTGGTTAGGGCGAGCTTCGTATACAGAGCAGCGTTTGCTTTTAAGAAACATGCAATCGGGCTTTTTAGGGTTTTCTTTAAGATGCCAAACGCCGTTGGTGCGGTCGCAGTATTGCTTTTTGAATTCGCCGAGCTTAATACCCAAGTGAGCAGCAAAGCGGGCGCGGTCTTCTTTGGTTAAGAAGACGAAGCCGAACTCGCCGTGAGAGGTGCAGCATTTGCCTGACCCTTGGCATTCGAATTTTAAACCTTGCTCATAAAATAAATCTTTTTTAGTGTTTTCTGGCATGTTTTTATCTTATGTCTGAGTCGGCCTTGACTCAAGCTTTAGAATTAACAAAACTAGCTTTATTGATGAACTATAAAATATACTCCCCACAAGATTTTCCGGCCTATTTGCCAAAATTAAATGCGCTTTTTGACGATTTGTTTTCGGGCGGTAAGGGTTTTCGTTCAAAATTAATTGGTTTAGTTTCTGAGCCTTTAACTTTAGCCCATTCAACTCAAACATTACTGGGGCAGACAATTGAGTTTATTCATAATGCTTCTTTATTACACGACGATTTGGTGGATAGATCTCACCTTCGCCGCGGTAAGAAGACGGCATGGCTCAAGTATACACCTGAGTACGCAGTTTTGGCAGGCGATTATTTATTGGCCCGAGTTATGGTTAATTTGTCGACCTTTGGTAATATTAAGCTTGTTCAGTACACCTCTGAGATGATTTCGGATTTATTAGCAGGTGAGTGGTTACAAGACTCTGTGGTGGGCGATTACTTTGTTACGCTTGAGCAACTTGACCGTATTCATAATTTAAAAACTGCTTCTTTGTTTAAATGGTGTTTGCGTTCGCCTTTTATTGCTTCTGAAAAATATGATAAAGAATTGCATTTTATTTTAAATGAAATGGGCTCTATCTTGGGGCTGCTCTTTCAGCGCAGCGATGACTTGCTCGATTACGATATTCGTAACGATGAAGGCAAAGCTGTGCTTGGAGATTTAAAATCGGGTTACTTAAATTCGGTTGGTGCGTTTTTATCTAAAGGTATGAGTAAGGCTCAGCTCGATAATTTAATTAAAGCTACAACTTTAGCGGAAGTGCATTTGGCTTTTGCAGATAACGCTGATGCGGGTAAAAAAATCTTCACTCAAAAAATTGCAGAATTTGATGAAATGAACATTAAGCTCATTGATTTGTACAATCATCATCTTGAAAATTTAGATAAAATACTTGTGGGTAACGAAAAAGCCTTAATTAAAAACTTAAAGCCTCTTACTGAAATTTTATATTGGCGCAGAAAGCCTTCTTCTTAATGCCCACTCAGTACTTAACCCTTAAAAAAAATGATCCTGATTTTTTAAATCAGCTCTGGGGGCGTACTGAAACCGACAAAAGAGCCATTCCGGTTAAGACTTACAACTTAGGAACTGAAGAAGAATCGGTTACTTTTGAAGTTAAGCCTATTTCTGATATTCAAAAGCCTTCATTAATGAAATTGATAGTGGCTTTAGTAAAACTTAAAAGTTTTATTCTGATTTTGTTTCCGTTATTTTTTGTACTTGTGAAGAACTCGGTGGATAACCGCTTTTTTGACCCGCTCTCGATGACGATTGTGTCAATAGCTACAATTTTGTTATTTGCAGGTCTTAATATTCGAAATGATGTGTACGACCATATTTCGGGTTTTGATAGAGTTAATTTAGATTCAACTCCTAAACCCATTCGTTTAGGTTGGATCAGCGCACATAAAGCTTCGCGTATATCGCTCATACTTATTTTTATTTCGGCTTTTATCACAATACCTGTAATGATTTTGCAATTAGAGCTCATCAGAGTAATTTCCGTGGCTTTAATTCTATTTATTTTAGGACGATTTGCTAAACACAATTCTTATAAAGATCGATACTTTGCAGGATTTATTTTATTTATGCTTATAGGGCCAGCCTTAGTTTCAGGTTATCAAGTGGCTCTTGGGGCAGGAGTTGATACTGAAGTTTTGGGTTTTGGAGTGCTTTGGGGTTATGCAGTTATGTTTTTAATTCAGGTTAATAATTTTTCGCATATTATGACGTCTTCGCAGTCTGGAATTAAAAACATGATGACCAAACTTGGGTTTGATCTATCACAGAAGTTTTTAATTGTTTGTTGGCTAGGTTTTATTGGGTTATGGGTGGTGTTTCATTACAATTACGCCAGCACTTACTGGTCGGTGTTTGGAACAATTCTTTTAATTTTTTGGTCGCTCCCGCTGTTTATGAAAATTGCTAATATTAAAAGCCCCATGGGTTCTGGTTTGCAAGTGGTGCGCAAAGAGGCCTACAAAACTTTTATTATGATGGTGTTTTTATTTTTTATGGAAAACCTTTGGGTGATCTGGGCTGACCTCATTTGAGTAAATTAATTAATTTTACCAATGTAAATACCCCTGAGGCGCAGGCTCTTACCAAAGAGTGGAATGAGTTTTTGTTGCACAATAATTTTGACGCGAGTTTCGTTCGCGAAATTGATATGTCTCAGGCTTCGCCTATAATTTTTGATCATGAAGGAAATAAATTTAGTATTAACTTTGTTGATAACAAACAAAATTATCACAAACAAAAAGCCAGCATCAAAAGCGAACTTATTTCTAAAGCATTAGGCACGGGCCGCTACGGTCTTAACATTCTTGATTTAAGCGCAGGGCTTGGTATTGATAGTGTTTTTTTAGCGCAGCTGGGTTACAGCGTAACAGCTCTTGAGCGTAATCCGTTAATTTACTTAGCTTTGAATGAAGCAGCAAAACTGGCCGCAGATGCAGGATTAAATCTGAGTTTAAAATTTGAATTTGCTGAAGCTTTGGCGTACTTACAAAATAATAAAATTACAGCTGACGTTATTTATTTTGACCCGATGTTTCCGCAAAAAGAAAAATCGGCCTTACCTCGTCAAGAAATGGTTTTTTTTAAAAATTTAGTGGGTCAAGATGCCGATGCCGAAGAGGTGTTAGCAGCTGCGCTATCAGTTAAAGGAATTAAAAGGGTAGTGGTTAAGCGCCCTCTTAAGGCACCAGCCTTACTTAAACCTCACTCTTCGACCGAGGGTAAATTAATCAGATTCGATATTTATGGAGTTCATTCATGAAAGAAATACTATTAGCGCTTAAAGAAACTTTTTTATCTTATTCGCCTTCTCGTAGTCTTATTGAAGGCATGATGAAGTATGAT
>JBEBIK010000254.1:0-3684 GCA_040080445.1 Pseudobdellovibrio sp. | reverse complement strand
AGACAGCTTTTGAACAGCTTTGTATTCTAAAAAGCTTTTGTCGGCGAATAAGCGTGAAGGCTTGATCATTACGTTAAGACTGCTTTTTTCGCCGTTAACTGCCAAAACTTGATTAATATCTATATTGAGATTGTCGAGCTTAACACCAGGTAGGCCAATTTTATCAACATGTAAATTTACAGTGTGAGTCTCATTACTTGCTTTTCTATAGTTCCACAAAATAGAAAATTTTGGCGACTGCTCTACAAATGTAAATTGCTCCCAGATTTTTTTATTTATACCAGTGGCGTTTACTTTAAGTTGTGCAGAAGTTGTAGAAGCACTTAAGTCGTGAAGAGCTTCAAAGTTAGCATCGAACTTCTCACCCCCAAGAATAAACTTGGAAGCAGCAATTTTTAAATTGTTAGCACTTCGCTCAAAACTTACATCAACAGAATCTATCGTTTGTAGGTCTCTACGGCCACGATTTGAAAACACCGCTTGAATATTTTTGATATTACCTTTTATGACATATGAGTTTTCACTCTTAAACGCTAGTGACCCAGATAAGTCGCCTAAGTTGTCAAAGCTGTCGAGTTTTCGTTTAAGGCCCTCAATGTTTTTAAGTTTAGATAAAGATAAGGCACTAATAGATAAATCAAAAGGTTTAAAACTAAACTTTGAGTCCGAATAATTAAATTCTATTTCGTTAGATTTTAAAAAACCATTTTCAACATTGATTTGTACTTTTTTAAATTTTGAATCCAGACTAGTTTTGTCGGCCAGATAAACTTCACCGTTATTAACAAAACTAACTGAAATAGGAGTTTTTTCGAAGTTAATATTTTTATCAGAGTCTATGCCTTCAAAAAATGGGTAAAGAGCTTTAACAGACACCTGTTCAACCGCCAGCTCATAAGATATTTTCTTAGAACCCGTAAAGTTGTGTGCAAACATCTGCACATCGCCGTCTAGGAGTTTACCACTAATACTCGCAATAGTTTCAATTTCGTTATTTTCTTTGGCTTTAAAGATCGATACCAAATTCGTATTTAAAAAATAGACATCAGATCTTGAATCCTTAATTGCGCTTAGCTTTGATTTTATATGCACTTCAGACAAACGCTTCATATCGTAAACTAGCTCAACATTCATCTGCTTAAATAAAAAAGGCTGCTCTGGTTTTTTACTTGAAATAATTTTTAATTTTTCGATATAAATTTCTTTAAGCTCAGCTTTAGTTTTATTCGAAAAAATATTTTTAACGCTTGGGTCTGTTGATACTTGGGCCGCAACACTTAATTCTTTAGGCGCTTTGGCAGCAATTGAGGCCTCAGCTTCTTTTTTAGAATTTTGACTACCTATGCACTTGTCTATATCTGAAAGTCTGAGCTCAATTTCTTTGGCTCTGATTTTAGGTATAGTCTGGTTAATCCCAAGTATCATCGAAAACGAAATAGGTACTTCGAGTTCATCAATAAAAATTTGTGAACTTTGGCACAATGTCGTTTTTGGGCTCAGTCTAATATTTTTAATAACAAGTGCTGGAAGTGGCATTCCCCAACTAGAAAGATTAACTCTGGCTGATTCGTAATCGACAAAAAAGTCGGCCTGTAATCGATCTACAGATTTATTAAGATAGGTTTGGATACGAGTTTCAGAAATTTGCGCTCGTATAGCCAAACCTAAAAACACAGATAGCGCTAGGCCAATAATAACAACTCGAAATCCAGATTGATCTATTACTGCTCGACTCATCGATTAAACGTATTTGAAAGAGATGATTTCGTATTCTTTGTCGCCTTTTGGACTTTGTACTGTGGCTAATTCACCGACTTTTTTGCCGATCATAGCTCTGGCTAAAGGAGAAACTATTGAGATCATTCCTTTTTTAACGTCAGCTTCGTCCATACCAACGATTTGGTAAGTGGATTTTTCTTCAGATTCAGTATCGTGAATTTCTACAGTTGCACCAAAAACGATGCGGTCAGACTTAATAGTTGCAGGGTCTATAGCTTCAACACCAGAAAGTTTATATTGAATTTCGCCAATACGGCCTTCAATCATACCTTGACGTTCTTTAGCGGCGTCGTATTCAGCATTTTCACTGATATCACCGTGGGCGCGGGCCTCTTCAATAGCTTTAATAATTGCAGGTCTTTCTTCGAGAATTAATTTTTTTAATTCGGTCTCAAGCATCAGTTTTCCACGTAGTGTAATTGGTAATATATCTTGTGACATAAAAGGCCTTTCTTTTGATAGCGATAATAAGTCGTATTATTGCCTAATAATTAGTCCATACGAAAGCCCTATTTTATACCAAGTTTTAAGGGTTTACACAAACACATGAGGACAGACTGGGCTGCGTCAATTTACACTCATTAAATGAATATTCGACCATTACTTGATTCAGCAAAAACCATCTGGCTCTCGACTCATAAAAGCGCTGACGGTGACGGACTGGGAGCTGAAGTTGCTCTCTATCATGCACTTAAAAGTTTAAATTATAACGTTAAAATTATTCACAACGACCTTTCCCCGCTTCGTTATCATTTTTTGCTGGATGGGATTGAGATTTTAGATGCAAACAAAGTCGACAGAAATGTTTTTGGTGCTCAAGATCTAGCTTTAATATTTGATACCCACGACCCAAAACTCTGCTCACCTCTATTTGGTTTTTTACAAGATGCCGGCTGCAAAACAGCCTTTATTGATCACCACGTTGTATTTGAAAAGAAAATTGAAAATGTTATTTATCACATTAACGAAAATGCGAGTTGCACTGGCGAAATCACTCTAGATTTAATCAAAGACCTCAACATCAGTTTGACTCAAACCATAGCTTCTTGTCTTTATACAAGTCTGGTATTTGACACTCAAAGTTTTAAACTACAGCGCGACTCAGTCAAAGTTTTTGATATGGCCAAAGAGCTCATTCTAGCTGGCGCAAATCACAACCAGATTTATCATTACTTATTTGATAACTGGACGATCAATAAAATGAATTATCTTTCAAGACTTATTAATCAAGTGAGTTACAAGAATAATACGATTGCGATTATCTGCATTACTAAATCCGATTTAAAAGAATTTAATTTGAGCACTGATGACGTCAGTGATTTAGTCGATTTATTTATGTCGGTTAAAAATCTTGAAGCCTCTATCGTAGTTCGAGAAGAGGCTTACAACTATTATAAATTAAGTTTTAGAAGCCGCACATACGAAATTTTAAGCTGGGCTCGCGAATTCGGTGGCGGTGGACATCTTTATTCGGCTGGCGCATGGGTGCATGACTCAGAAGAAAATATTATTAAAAAAATACACGCGCAGATCGATACTAAAAAGTCAGTGGCTGTTTAAGACGTCTTAAGAATACGGCTTAAGATTTTTTCTAAGTCACCACGACAAGAGCCACAACCCGTTCCAGCTAAAGTCGTTGTCGAAATATCTTCACGGGTTTTGCAACCTTGATAGATGGCATTTTCAATCTTCTCACGATCAACCATACGACAATGACAAATTTCATCATGTTCGCTCGAGATTTCGCGAGCTTGTAGCTTAATAATAAACTGATTTAACAAAGCTTCATCTTCATTTTGAATAGTTTCAAACTGCGACCAATTTTTAGGATCTGAGCCTTCAGTATTAATTTTTTGATTTAATAAATTTAAAAGATTTAAATTACCGGTGGCTGTTACGCGACTT
>JBEBIK010000253.1:0-3734 GCA_040080445.1 Pseudobdellovibrio sp. | reverse complement strand
GGTCTAAAGTGAGCGAATTCAGGCTGCTTCAGAATAAAATATTTATGAGTTTATTTTTGTTATTAAGTATTATAGCCATAGCGTATGTTCCAGCCAAAGCTAATCATGTTCCGCATAGCGTAGGTATTTTGGCACTCATCTGTGGGCTAGTCGTATTAATAGCTTCGTTCGATAGAGCTTATTTGTTCCGTAATAAAGCCGTAATAAAATTGTTAACTTGGTTCGGTAGTCGGTCTTACTCTCTATACTTAGCTCACATTATAATTTTCAGGTTATCCTATGAAATTTTTTATCAGCTTTCTCCACTAGGCTATCGAATGATGACCGACGATTGGTATTACTTATTAGCGATCAGTATTCCACTTTTAGTAGTTGCATCTGAGATTAGCTATCATTATATCGAATTGCCAACCAGAAATTATGGATTAAAACTAGCTGCTAAAATTAACTTAAATGACTAAATCTTAAGATCCAATTTATTCAGTATAAAATTATTTTCCACAAACATGGGTGCCTCAGTTTTTTTAGCTGCGACTAAAACCATCTTTTGCGCGACCTTAGATGCGGGCACAGGCTGATACTTTCTAAGTGAACCCATGAGTAGAGGAGTATAAATTGGTGCCAGCAATATGGCTACGCGCTCACCAAATCTAAAATCTTTCCGATCTCCAAGAAGTAGGCTTGGCCTAAAAAAATAAGTCTTTCCGCCAAACTCATTTTTAACAGCTTCTTCCATTTCACCTTTTGTGCGGTTGTAAAAAACCGAAGAGTTTTTATCCGCCCCCAAAGCAGATACAACCAACAACTGTTCAGCGCGACAGCTTTTAGCGAGCTTTGCAAAGTTAACAACGTAATCTAAATCTACTTTTTTAAAGTCTTCTTCGTTGCCAGCTTTACTAATGGTTGTGCCTAGACAACAAAAAAAATTAGCCGAAGACGTGCCTAAAAAAGAACTCACTTGGAGCTCTAAATCGTTCCAATTTTTGAAATCAAAATTTAAAACACGAACCTTGGGATTATTGAAATTAGGCTTATTTTTAGAGGCATTTCCTCTACAAACAGCGATGATTTGGCCATGGCTAGCCTCTTGGGCCAGTTTTTGAATGAGCTCTGAGCCCACCAAGCCCGTTGCACCTATAACCACCGCTGTTTTCATAAACCACCTAAGTATTTGAAATTATTAAAGTATATAGCAACAAAAAACAGAATTCTGTAAAACAGTCATTTGCAATCTGCTTAATATTTTACTTGAGCCTTTGTGCATCACTATGCTATCACCTAAGACTCTGAAATCAATACGTAAAGGATACATGTTATGAAAGAAGGATTACATCCAAAAGTTAGAACAGTTGTTTTTAAAGACATCTCTTGTGACTTCTCATTTTTAGGTTCTACAACTATCGACTCTAAAGAAACTGTTAAGTGGACTGACGGCAAAGACTACCCATTAGTTAAAGTAGAGATTTCTTCAGCTTCTCATCCCTTCTACACAGGCAAACAACGTGTAATGGATACTGAAGGTCGTATCGACAGATTCAAGAAAAAATACGCTAAACCTACAAAGTAGCTTCCTCAAGATTGAGCTCTGTTCAGCAGAGCACCAAATAAAAGCGGCATAATCATGGCCGCTTTTGTTTTTTTAAAATCAATTTTTTTGCAGGAGTTAAATCTATGTTTTCTAAATTAGACCAAGTTGAATCAAGATACGAAGAAGTGAATATGTCACTTCAAAGACCTGACGTTGCTTCTAACCAGAAGCAGTATCGTGCTTTGATGAAAGAACTTTCTGATTTAGAAAAAATTGTGGTTCTATATCGCGACTTTAAAAAGAAAACATCTAATCTAAAAGCTAGCAAAGAGCTTTTAACGGCCGAGTCAGATCCTGAAATGAAAGAGATGATTCGTGAAGAGCTTAAAGAGCTCGAAACCGACATTCCTCAACTTGAAGCCGCACTTAAAATTGCCTTAATTCCCAAAGACCCTAACGATGATAAAAATATTCTTCTTGAAATTCGCGCAGGAGCTGGCGGAGACGAAGCCTCTCTTTTTGCTGACGAAATTTTTCGTGGATATGCAAAGTATGCTGCCGACCAAGGTTGGAAAGCAGAACTCATGTCTTACACTGACGGTAATGTTGGCGGAGCAAAAGAAGTTATCGCCATGATTTCTGGCGAAGCTGTATTCTCAAAAATGAAATACGAATCTGGTGTTCATCGCGTACAACGTGTTCCTAAAACAGAATCGGCTGGCCGTATTCATACTTCGACTGTAACGGTTGCAGTAATTCCTGAAGCTGAAGTTAATGAAGTAAAAATTGATATGAAAGATATTACGATCGACGTTATGCGCGCCAGTGGAGCAGGTGGACAGTCGGTTAATAGAACTGAATCTGCAGTTCGTCTACATCATAATCCCACAGGTATTTTAGTGCATTGCCAAGAGGGAAAATCTCAATTGGCCAACAAAGAAAGAGCCTTTCAGATTTTAGCAACAAAGCTTCAACAACTTGAAGATGATAAAGTTTTAAAAGCGGCTTCTGATGCACGCTTAGACCAAATCGGTACAGGCGACAGATCTGAGCGCATTCGTACTTACAATTTTCCACAAACACGTATTACAGATCACCGCATTGGTCTTACTATTCATCAGCTCGATCAGGTAATGAGCGGACAGTTTGAATATCTAATCGATCCATTGGTAGCCCACTTCCAAGCTGAAGCCCTTAAAAAACAAGCGGCACAAACTTATTAATGCTACTCAAAGAAATATTTGAAAAATCGGTTCAGTTTTTTAAAGATAAAAAGATTGAATCCGCACGTCTCGATGCCGAGCTTTTAATTTCACACGCGCTTAAAATGGAGCGTTTACAAATTTATATTAAATACGAACAACCAGTGAGTGAAATTGAAACTCAGAAATGTCGCGACAACATCAGAAGACGCGCTCAGGGAGAACCGGTAGCCTACATCATCGGCGAAAAAGGTTTTTACGGTGATATGTATTCGGTAGGCGAAGGAGTTTTAATTCCAAGACCTGAAACCGAACAAATTGTTGAAGAAGCTCTTTCTTATATTAAAACCAAAAGTCTCAGTTCACCTCAAATATTAGATTTAGGCGCAGGCAGCGGCTGTATTGGATTTGCTATTTTAAAAAATACTGAAGGCGCGAGCTTAACGAGTGTTGAAAAATCCGAAGCTGCGTTTAAATATCTAAAAGAAAATCAGGAAAAGCATAAGCTTCAAGAGCAGTCCCGTCTGTTGTTAAACGACGTTATGGAATTTAACCCTGAAAATGAAAAGTTCGACATTATTGTGGCTAACCCGCCGTACATTGCTGAAAACGACCCGCAAACAGAAATAAATGTTAAAAAATTTGAGCCCCAGTCTGCACTTTTTGCCGCGGATGAGGGCTTTAAAGCTCTTTTTGACTGGTCAGCTAAGTTCAAAACCTACTTAAAGCCTAACGGTGTTATGCTTTTTGAAATGGGGTATCTGCAGGGCGCTAAAATTAAACAACACTGTGATAACTTTAAACAATTTTCTGAAGTTAAAATTTTAAAAGATTTGTCAGGGCTTGATCGAATCGTAAAATGTATTCAATAATAGAGTCTAAGAAGGATTTTTCAAATGGATAAAATGTTAGTAAAAGGTGGATATCAACTGAATGGCCAAGTTGCCGTAAGCGGCGCAAAAAATGCGGCCTTACCAATTTTATTTTCTACATTATTAGCCGAA
>JBEBIK010000252.1:0-3738 GCA_040080445.1 Pseudobdellovibrio sp. | reverse complement strand
ATCGAGCACGGGCATATGCACGAAGCAGCTAATCGAATGGATCCCAAAAAATTCTTTTTAAAGCAAGGTTTGCCTGAGCCCATTTTGAATTTACCATTTGGTTCTCACTTTTTCGTTGAGCTGGTGCTCAAGGTAAAAGAAAAATACCCACATGTAGACAAAGTAAGACCATTTAACCAAATGCTCAAATGGTCGCTATTTAATGAAACAGCATTAACGCTAAGAGCTTTTGTTGAGTTTTTTAAGTATGCGTACAAAATAATCTTTGCCAGTGAGGCTAGATTTCGCTGGAATATTAAAAAGCTATTAAAAATATTTCTTGAGAGTGCCATTTTCCCAGATCTTAGTTCAGCTGCTAAAAAAATATTATCAGATCCGCGCGTGCACACAGTAATTTTTGGGCACACGCATGTTTATGAATATCGTCAGTGGGGAAGCCAAAAAGAGTATTTCAATACTGGCACTTGGACAGAACTTACTTCTCTAGATGTTGTTTCATTAGGTAAAATTACAAAACTAACTTACATACTTTTAGATTATGCAGACCAAGACTCTAGACCTAGGGGTAGGCTAAAAGAGTGGAAGGGTTTCCACAGGATCGAAGAAGATGTGGCAGTTGCATAATGATATCTTGTTGTATCAATAAACATATTCAGCCATAATATGTTTTGGCGGGGTAATAAAGTAGATGTCTGATAATACGGCAGATAAAACCAGTATAATTTCAACCGAAACCTTTAAGGGAAAACTTAAAGCCGCGGATGATGCACCTCCAGCAGTAGTCGTACTTGTAGGCCCAGCGGGCTATATCGGAAAACAATGGCTCATTACAAAAAGTGATATGACAATTGGACGCTCGGTGGAAACCGAGCTCTATATTTCAGATGCATCGCTCAGCCGTTCACATGCAAAATTTGAAGTAGCCGGAAACGATATTTTTATAGTTGATTTAGGTTCGACCAATAAAACTATAGTTAATGGTGCGGCATTGGCTCCTATGACAAAGCGTCGATTAGTTAATAATGATCAAATTAAAACGGGTAATGTTATTTTTAAATTTCTAGAAAAAGGAAATTTAGAATCTATTTCAAACCAACAAGTTTTTGAAAAAGCGTCTAAAGATGCTTTAACAGGAGCTTTTAGTAAAGGCGCGCTTTTAGAAAAAGGGCCTGAGTCTGTAAAAAGAGCTGAAATGTTAACAGAGCCGTTGTCTGTTATTACTTTCGATATTGATCATTTTAAAAAAATCAATGATGGTTACGGTCACCCAGGTGGTGATTACGTATTAAAAGAGCTAGGTCAATTGATGCAGTCTAAGCTTGTACGTTCTAACGATTATTTTGCACGTTATGGTGGAGAAGAGTTTGTTGTTATTCTGCAAGCTACACCTATTAAAACGGCTCAAGAAGTAGCGGAGCGTATTCGCGCCACAGTTGAGGCTCATGAATTTTCGTTCGAGAATAAACCTATTAAAGTGACCATTTCTATAGGCGTTTCAACTAAACTCGTTCAAGACGACTGGGATAAAATGTATAATAGAGCCGACCAAGCTCTTTACCAGAGTAAACAGCAAGGTCGTAATCGAGTTACTATCGCGGCATGAAAAGCATCCTTGACGAGTTAGTTCACATCGAAAAAAGCAAAGCCTATCAAATTTTAAATAAAGCCGCTGACTATAGAACTGGTGTTCAAGTTAAGCTCATTAACGAAAATAAAATTTTAAATGTGCAGCTTCAAAAAATCGGCATACGTAAACATTTCTATATTAAAGACAAAAGTGAGCTATTGGCGTCTCAGCCCGAAGTTACAATTAAAGTTATTGCCCAGAACAATCTCTATTTTTTAAAAACTCAGATTAAAAAGAATGAGCAAAGCTACTACTTCGATAATTTCGATCATCTCTATGAGTTGGTAAGACGTAAGAAGCCTAGATTTAGTATCCCTACCAGATGGGCTCAGAGCGCGGTTATCCACGGCACAAAGACTCCCTACGAGCTTAAATCAGCGGTTAAGATAATAGAGATGTCTAAAGCTGGCATGAAGCTGGACATTAAAGCTGATCTACCCGCTTATGAAAAAAACCAAACAATCAAAATTAAATTTAAAATTTTTCGTCGGGGTGAAATAGCGCTACTCGCCAAAATTATCCATATTAAAAAGAGTAAAACTTCTGGTCCAATGATCGGAATCCAGTTTTTGGACGAGTCGACACTGCTTAAGAATAAAATACAAAACATCTGCGACGATCTAGCCTTCTACTTTGCATCTGAGGCGATGTCATAAGTTTTTCTAATAGTTAAGATTAGACAAAATCATAAAAACTCAATAAAATCATGTATTTAGGTACTTATTGACCCTTGTTTTTGGGCACATGTATTGCTATTACTTATAAGTAAGTGATGAGATGTAACTGGATGGGGGACCAGACCAAGCATCGTGAAAAAAGGTAATAAATGTTAACCGTTTATGACAGGGGGGCTGTCTATATGAAAAGAGAAAGCGATCAGAATCTGAAAACAGATTTACAACTGGTTGAAGAAGTTCGCCAAGGTGAACGTTCTTCTTTCTCAGAACTCGTGAAACGGCATCAGAGAGGACTACTTCGGTTGAGTATGAGATTTATGAAAGACGCAGACATTGCGCAAGATGTTGTGCAAGAAGCTTTTATCAAAAGCTATGAAAAATTAAATCTATTTGAAGGGCGCGCTAGTTTTAAAAGCTGGTTGTACCAAATTACGGTCAATACGGCCCGTAATAAATTAAGAGAAAATAGATATGATTTTACCAACATCGACGATGTTAACTTAGGCGTTTCAGCTACGGCTGAAAAAGTTTTGGTGCATGCGGCAGTGAGCGAATTAATTCAGACAGAGGTAGATCGATTACCGTTTAAACAAAAAACGGCGTTGGTTTTACGAGTGTATGAAGATATGAGCTTTGCTGAAATTGCTGAAGTTATGGAGTGCCCATACGACACAGCAAAAGCAAACTACCGTCATGCATTGATGAAATTAAAAGAAACTTTCGAAACTCAGTCTGAATTAAGAAAATGGACTGAAGACGTAGGTGGATTTTTTATGGAACTAAATACTAAATTTGCGGAGGCAGAATGAGAAAAACAGATTCTATGAAGGATATGATCTTAATCAAAAAACTCAAGGCAGAAGACAATCTAGAGCTGCCCATGGACGAAATGTTTTTTGAAGACCTGCATAATAAAATTATGATGTCGGTCGAAAAAACAGAGATTAAACCCGCCAGTAAGTGGACTAAAACGTGGGTGTTTCTAGAACAAAAAACTATGAATCATCGAGCCAAAATGAAAAAGGTAGTGAAGCTCGGCATCACCGCCACAACTTTAACATTAGGAGTAAGCTTACTTAATTATAGTTTAAATCTTTCAAAACAAATGGATTATGCAGGTAACGAAATTAATAAAACTTCAATACTTTCAGAAGCCAAAAAGAATCCTTCAGAATGGTCAGAGCTTGTAGTCAATTATCAGAGAGAAAATGATTTTTATGCTGATGTTTTGAGCCAACGTGACTTAGAGACCATGGTCGAGATCGACCAAGTTATTTCTCAATCTTTATAATTCCTACTAACTCGGAAATGGACGTCCGAGTTCGAGTCGTGCATACTACGGAAGTATGTTTAATTTTGTTCCACTTTTAATTCTAATTTCTCTATTTTCAATAAATGCCTATTCTAATAATGAAGCCGAACTTAAAAAATCTC
>JBEBIK010000251.1:0-3740 GCA_040080445.1 Pseudobdellovibrio sp. | reverse complement strand
ATATAAACTATTACATAGGATTTAAAATCATATGATAAATTTCATCTTACGCAGGATCGTTCAAACATTGATAGTTATTGTTATACTGTCATATGTTTGTTTTGGATTAATGAGTTTAATGCCAGGCGACCCTGTTGAGTTGATGATTTCTGCCAACCCTAAAATTACAGCTGCTGACGTTGCCCGTTTAAGAAGTTTTTACGGTTTAGACCAGCCAATTTATGCCAGATATTTAAATTGGGTTGGCGACATTGCACAAGGAGAATTGGGTTACTCACGTACTTACCGTATTCCCGCAACTGAAATGTTGCTTCCAGCTCTTACTTCTACATTTATTTTATCAAGCGTATCTTTAGTGTTTGCTTTGTTAGTTGCCGTACCTCTCGGAATTATTTGTGCTTTAAAACCTAATTCTAAAGTGGATTACGTGGTCAATTTATTTAGCTTTGCAGGAATATCCGTTCCTTCTTTTTGGCTTGGTATCGTTTTAATTATTATTTTTGCAGTTAAGCTTCAATGGCTTCCTGCTGGTGGTTATCAAACCACTGGTGTTGAGTACGAAAACCTCTGGGAAGAAATAATGGATAAAGCGGCTTATTTAATACTACCCGTATTATCTTTATCTATTCAGTCCATTGGTAGATTTTCACGCTTTACTCGTTCAGCCATGCTTGAGGCCATGAGAAATGACTTCATTCGTACAGCCAGAGCAAAAGGTTTAACTTCACAAGTCGTTATCTGGAAACATGGTTTTAGAAATGCTTTAATTCCACTTATTACAGTTGTGGCTTTAAGTATTTCGTCTATTTTTTCGGGAGCTATAATTACTGAAACACTTTTTGCTTACCCAGGTGTTGGTCGTTTAATTTACTCTTCAATTATAGGTAATGATTTTAACGTGGCCATGGTTTCATTTGTTATTTCTGTGAGTATGGTTTTGATTATGAATTTAATTGCTGACTTACTTTATGGCGTGGTAGACCCTCGCGTTTCGTACAACTAGAGGAACAGCCATGGATACATTAGACACCCACAATAACAAAAAGTTAGCACAGACCTCAGGCTCTAAAGAGCCAGGGCGCCTTAATAAATCTCAGATTGCTGAGCTCGAAACAGCTCAAAGTATCTCTAAAATTATTTACAATCAGTTTAAAGAGCATAAAGCTGCCGTTATCGGTGCCTATACAATTTTATTTTTTATCATAGTAGCTCTGTCGGCCCCTCTCATTGAAATAGTAATGGGTGTAAATGCTGAAAATCAAAACGTGTTTCATAGATATGAACCCCCATTTTCAACTATTAGCGCTGGTGTTGATACTCGTGAAAACGAAGTTAGACGTTACATTCAAGAAAACCCAGAGCAAGCGGCTATTGTTCAAAACGAACTCATTAAAGAAGAGTTTGTGTCTAGCACGCGTCCTGAAGATGCACTTTACGATTGGTCCAGATTTGAAAAACGTAAAGCCATGGCCGCTATTCGTTTATTAAATATTGATTCCGACACTAAAGTTGAGCTTCGCAATGTAGCTAAGAAATTTGAAACCTATCACTTGTTTGGTACTGATGAATTAGGTCGTGATGTGCTCATGCGATTAATTTACGGAACACGAGTTTCTATGGGTGTGGGTATTCTAGTTGCGCTTTCGTCAGCCTTAATTGGTCTATTAATTGGCGCTATTGCTGGTTACTATGGTGGCTTTGTTGATAGTTTATTAATGCGTATCACAGATGCATTATTAGCACTTCCAACTATTCCAGTTCTTATTGTGGTTGCGGCTATCGATTTACAAAAAATTCCAGCCCTTGCGGCCCTACTTTCTCATGGTTCGGAGAGTATTTTAAAGCTCGTCTTTATTCTTTGTATTTTCTCATGGATGCCAGTGGCCCGCCTTGTTCGCGGCAGTATCTTAACCCTAAGAGAGCGTGAGTTTATCTTAGCTTCTAAAACACTAGGAGCTACCGACTACACAATTATTACTCGTCATATGTTTCCGAATGTTATCGCACCTCTATTAGTGTCGGTAACACTTGGTGTGGGCGAATCTATCTTGTTTGAAGCGGCACTGAGCTTCTTAGGACTAGGCATTCAACCACCAACTCCGAGTTGGGGAAATATGCTATTTAATGCTCAAGAGCTCATTTACAGAGCGCCTTTCTTAGCTATATTACCGGGTCTATTAATCTTGTTTGTAACCATCAGCTTCAACTACGTTGGAGATGGCCTACAAGATGCTATTGATCCTAAAACGATTAAACGATAGAATAGTATTGTAATCACAAGGAGTTGCTATGGGTGAGTTTAGTTTATCGCACATGTTGATTTTGGCTTTAATCTTGTTAATCTTCTTTGGTCCAAGCCGTTTACCAGCATTAGGCCAGTCTTTAGGTAAAGCAATTCGTGGCTTTAAAGAAGGCTTAAATGAAATGAATGCTGAAGCTAAAGATGTAAGTCAGCAAAAAGAAATCAAGCCTTCTACAGACGCTGTAAAAACTGAAGAAAAGACTGAGCACAAATCATAATGGGTGGTGTAAGTCTTCCGCATTTATTAATTTTAACTTTAATTTTGTTAATCTTCTTTGGTCCAAGCCGTTTACCAGCGCTAGGACAATCTTTAGGCAAAGCTATTAAGGGGTTTAAAGACGGCTTAAATGAAGCTGATGAAACTCCGAACAACCATCCGCGTTTAACTGAAAACAACGACGTTGTTAAGCAAACTACAGAAAACAAGTCTTAATTATTTTTTAAATCTTCAGGGGTTATTTTATCTGAAATAATCCCGTGCACTTCAGCCGAGTGTTTTTTAAAAATACTCACATCATTTACTGTCCAAAGCACGACCGGAATTTTTTGGGCTAATTTTTTAAATCGTTTTGAATAATCATTATATCTTAAATTCAGCATATGCGGACGGCATAAGTAATTCATCACTCTCGACTTAATTACAAAATTATTACCGTGGTCGCGTTCAAATGTGAGCAGCAAAGCACGGTATACCTTTGGAGAGTACCTACGCACTCTATAAAGAGTAAGTGGATTAAAGCTAGAAACAAGCACCCGATCTTCGACTTTATACTGACGAATAAGTTCACAAACTTTTCGTTCAAGCTGTGCATTAACAATTTCTCGGGATTTAATTTCAATATTGAGTTTAAAATTAGCAATAGTAACGAGCCATTTAAAGAGCTCTTCAAGTGGCGTCACAGGTGTGAGCTTATTGAGTGTTGCAAAATCCGTTTTAGCAATGATGTTGTTTTCAAATCTATCATCGTGAAAAAGTATAACTTGAGAGTCAGCAGTCATGCGCACGTCAAATTCAGATATTTGGTATTTTTGCTCAAAGGCCGCCTGAATGGCCGCAAGACTGTTTTGCTGTAATCCCGCAACACAAAAACCACGGTGTGCCTGAAGCTTAGGTAACCAATTCCAGATGTTTTTATCTTCTGTCCAAATCACTTAACTAGGATCTCTTCATCAGGTATTCCGATAACGTCAAATTTAAAAATATCGGATTTATTTTGCAGTAGTATTTTACCTTCAAGGCCTATTTCATACTTAACGCTGCCTTTAATGCTAAGGTGAGTATCTGATTTAGCATTAGTCTCACTTAAAAAATAAGAGTCGATATTAAAATTTATGTTTTTCCAATCTGAACCTGTAATATGTAAACTTGATTTACTACTTGTTAATGAGTCTAGTTTAAAACCATTTTCTAAGTTGAAAATCTTTTGAACAGCTTTGT
>JBEBIK010000250.1:0-3742 GCA_040080445.1 Pseudobdellovibrio sp. | reverse complement strand
CAAAAGCTTTTCCGAAATCATTGATAACTGCTTGAGTCGCAGGAGATGCGATATTTCCAGATAATATGTATGACGAGCCTTTTTTAAGTTCTTCGACTGCTTTTTTATCTAAGTCATCCCAAGAAACCGATACTGTTTCTTTATTAGTTCTTTTTTCATTTAATAAATTTCTTTTAGGACCCTGAAGTCTTTCAGGATCATACAAACTTAACAATGAAGCTTGTGCACGTGATGAAACTCCGCCTTTGTTTAAAGGATGCTTTTCATTACCTTCAATATGCACAGGTCTGCCTTCGCGTGATTTAACCAAAAGACCAAAACCTTCTTGTCCATCAAAGTAAGTTGATGTGTACCAGTTAGAAACTCCAAGAACTACTTCTTCAGGTTGTTTAACATAAGGAACAGTTTTTTGAACCGGACGACGAATGCAACCAGCAGCTGTTGTTAAAGCAACTGAAGCTCCCATTAATTTTAAGAATTCACGACGAGCCCATTTATCGTTGTCGCCTTGCTTAGCGGCCTCTTCACGAATTGGTGAAGACATAAACTCAGTTTGTAAAGCGGCATTAAATTCTGGAGTGTCGTTTAAGTCTTCAAAAGACCTCCAGTACTTGCGATCTCTTTCGATAACTGGATGATTATTTTTTTTGTCTTCGTTTTGGTGATCATGATCATGTGAGTGTGTTTTCATGTGATCTCTCTTTAGTGGTGACAAGTTGTACAGTTAAGTGGAGCTTTGTTTTCAGGTTGGCGATGGCAATTAATACACCAGCCCATTGATAAATCTGAAAATTGATAAACCTTCGCCATTTTTTCGATTGGCCCGTGACATGTTTGACAGTTCACACCGCGACTAACATGCGCCTGATGATTAAACTGCACGTGGTCTGGAAGCATGTGAACTTTAACCCATTCAATAGGTTTGTTATCAGCATAAGCTTCGCGAATTTTTTTTATGTTATCTTTGTCGGTGGCCACTTGTTGATGGCAATTCATACAAGTTGACAATGCTGGCACATTTGAAGCTTTAGAATACTCCACCTGACTGTGACAGTACTGACATTGCATCTTGTGTGTACCAACGTGTAACTCATGACTAAACGGTATTGGTTGCTCTGGAGCATAACCCACGTTGTAGCCAATACTTTTAGGTGCTCTTTCTCCAGCGTCTGGCGACTGCCATAAACATCCTGAAGTAAAAATTAATGACAGGGTCAAAGCGATCCCGCCCAACATTTGTTGCAGAAAACGAAGTTGCATAAACATCCTTTTTTCTATCTTTAAGTCTTTGATTTAAAAGAATTTATTGCAAATTGTCACGCAGCTTTTTTATCATTTGATTTTCGATTAGCATGAATGATGTAAGAGTAAGCAACAAACAAGAAATGCAGTCCGACAAACAAAGAGACATACTCAATACCACCCGCTCCGAATCCATAGGAATGAAGCCCTGCGCCAAGTACGAAATTTACTCCGTACCACGCCATGATCACAAGACTAAATGTAATTACACCCGATGCTAACATTCCAAAATTTTTAAGCCAGCCTATGAGGCGAGCATGCAACACTATGATGTAACCCAAGAGTGCAATTAACGCCCAAGTTTCTTTAGGGTCCCATCCCCAGAATCGTCCCCAAGAATAATCGGCCCAGATACCGCCTAGAATAATTCCGGGAGCTAAAAATGCCACTCCTATTTGCATTGAGCGATAGACAGCTGTGGTGATTTTATTTATTTGCTCCGCATATTTCACTTCATCAATTGCAAAATAAATTAAACCCAAATCTCCCAATCCAAAAGCCAACAGAAATGCTGCATAAGAAATAGTGATCGTCATTACATGTACAATGAGCCAGTAATTACTGCGAAGGACTGCCTCTAATGGTTGCAAACTTGGGTCTAAAATTGCGGGAGCCGAATCGGCAACGATCAGTGCAAACATTCCCATCAAACTTCCACCAAGCAAGATAACTCTAAATTTATAAACCAATTCTAGTATGATAGCGAATAACACAGCTCCAAAAGAAGACCACACAACTGTTTCATACATATTAGAAACTGGCGGACGCTCTGCTAAATAAATACGGAAAGCAAAACCAAAAACGTGCAGAGCTAAGCCTGTTAATACAAAAAACCAAGCAAAGCCCATTCCAGAACTCGTGTTACGAATCCAAATAAAAAGTAATAATAAAGAGCCGATTAAATAACAGATATACGCCCATCTAAATGGATGAAAATTATTGTACAATACTTCGGATTTAACTTTTTCTTGGCGCGAGTATTTTGCTGCATCTGATTTGCGCGCTAAATCTTCGAAGTAAATAATAGCTTTATCCATCTTATCAGCCGCTTCTTTAATTTGCTCTTTTGTTGAAGTCGAATCCGTTTTAAGCCCTAGATGCACGGCTACACTTTTACTGATCTCAAGAAATGCGGGCTGCACATCTGTCGGAAGCTCTGCAACCGACAACCACGCATCCTGTGAAGGAACAGGATATACTTTTAGCAGTTTTCCTGAGGCCATTTCACGAAAGACAAAGAATTGATTTTCTATTCTTTGGATAGCTTGAAAATAAGGAGTGAGTTTTTCTTTTGATTCGCGCTTATTTTGCAGTTCTTGCATTAAATTACTAAAGTTTTCAGAATTAAAAAGCTCATCACCAGTAAAATGTTTTTTATCAATCGGGAGTTTTAATTTTTCTAACACTTCATGATGTTTAACTTCAAAAAGTGGACGCTTAATCCAACTCTCTGGGGACAGCATCCAAGTTAATACCACCCAGTGAGCTTCAACCGAAGGTGCGTCTTCTTTTGGTTTATAGGCTTGCTTACCGTAAACTAAGGCTAGAGTTTCTTTGGCGAATGTATCAAAGGGTTTAATACGTCCCGCATCTTGCACTGGCAAATAACGTATTTGTTCACCGCTTTGAGCAGCGCTTAAATTTTGAGACAAAACGATTTGAATTAAAAATAAAAAAATTACAGATAGATGTTTCATTCTGAAGTCTTCCTTTTGCGTCTCTGGTAAAACAACCAGACTATTCCAAGCGAAAATATTAATGATCCAGCGTATTTGATAGGTCTTCCTGGGTCTTGATTAATCGAAAATACAGAGGCAACAGGCTTGCCAGTTTGCTCGTCTTCTTGGAAACTCGCCTGATAAATAGTGTAGCCCATAAATTTTAAAGGTTCGTTCATTGAAATAGTCTGTTGAATAGATAATGCGTTAGAATTATTAACAGCTTCAACTTGGCTTGCATATTCCATAGCCCTCATCGTGCCTTGGTAGCGTTGGACTTCGAATTTGTTGAGTTTTAAATCAAAACCCAAATCTATGCGGCGATTTTGATAACTCATCAAGTAAGCGCTCTGATTACCGAATAGCTTAACAATATCGTTTAGCGCTAGCCACTTTTCAACACCCTTGTGTTTTATTTTTATTGCCGAAGTTGTCATTGGCGTAGGGCGCTCAGCAGTGAGAACTTCATACTCATCTTGGGCCCGCGGCAAATAATCCAGCAAGCGAAGCTCAAGACCCATCCAACCCGTTGTAACCACTTCACCGATTTTAATAGTGCCTGAGTTTTTTGGACGTTTAGCGTCTTTATAAAATATAGTGTATTTTAATTTTTGATCATCTAACGGAGCTAAATATATTTCATTATTTTTAGTTTCAGTTTTAGGAATTTCGCCTAAATAAACTTTAGCCGGACCCAAGTTAAACGTTACCATTTTATCTTT
>JBEBIK010000249.1:0-3734 GCA_040080445.1 Pseudobdellovibrio sp. | reverse complement strand
ACATTAAAACCTCATGTGTCTCAGATTTATAAAGAAAAAAATCTTGGTACGGTTTTGTTATTAAGAGGCGAAAATATTCCGCTTTATTACTTAGGCGACTTCTTTAATGAAAAAAGACAACACGCCGAAACGGACATGATTGCATTTGTTTTTAGAAATGCACAAAAGCCATTTGCAATATTAGTCGACGATATATTAGCACAACAACAAGTAGTAGTTAAGCGCTTGAGTTCAGACATGCAAGGCATGAAGGGCGTTAGTGGTACGACAATACTAGGCGACGGAAAACCCAGCCTTATATTAGAGCCAAATGATTTACTATTAAGACCAATTTCAAGAATCGAAAATAATTTAATTAAAAATGTTAATTTAACTAATAAGGAAGAAGTAGCATGAGTACATCCAACAGATATATTTGTTTTAATTTAGGCACGCAAGAATACGGCGTTCCATTATTATCAATCAAAGAAGTTTTGGGTCTTCCAGAGGTTACACCAATTCCGCAGAGCCCGAGCCATTTTTTGGGTATTATGAATTTACGTGGAAGCGTTATTTCCGTAATGGATTTAAGAGCCAAAATAGGCGTTAAAACGACAAACACTGAAGAAACGTCGGTAATGATTTTAGATCTAGGAAGTTATTTATTGGGTGTTGTAGTCGATAAAATTAACGCGGTATTAACTATTAATGATAACGATATTTCAGAGCGCCCCATTATTGAATCAACAAAATCGGCCGATTATATTCAAAATGTTTATCGCAATAAAGATCAACTGGTTCTTTTGATTTCAATTTCAAAAGCACTTTCTCTAGAAGACCACTCAATTTTAACAAATCAAATCGCTAAAGCAGCATAGTAGGAAGAACTAATGAAAAATATTTGGAATATTTCACTTAGAACAAAAATCATTCTCTTGGCCCTGTCTGTAACCGCAGTTGGTGCTGCAGGAGCATTTCACAACTTACAAAGACTAATTGAATCTAATGAAGAAGCTCATTTAGTAGAATTCGAAGCTCAGGCAAAACAAGTATCAGCTGGTTTTGCTGCTCAGTTCTATGAAAGATATGGCGATGTGCAAGCTTTTTCTAAAAACGAAAGTATTCGTTTAATGCATTTGAACCGCATGCAAAAAGATTTAAATGAATATATCCCTGCATATGGCGTATATGACTTAATTTTAGTTTTAGATAAAAACGGAAAACTAATAGGCGCTAACCAATTTGATATAAACCAGAAACCCGTAAACATTACTGCATTAGCTGCCTATAATTTTGCACAGTCGGCTTGGTTTCAGTCAGCTTTAAAAGGAGAGTTTACAGAAAATTCTTCTAAAGTTTTGACAGGTACATATTTTGGCGATGTAGAACTTGATTCTGCATTACAAACAGCTTTTGGAGAAGAACGCTTTGGATCTACTTTTGCCACTCAAATTAAAGATTATGAAGGAAACGTAGTTGGCGTAATAGCCACTAAAGCTAATACTCGTTGGTACGATTCGGTAATTGAAGATTTTTATCGCACGGTTCAAGGCGACTATCCAACCACTGAATTTACTTTATTAAATAAAAAGGGACAGTACATATTTCACTACAACCCTGCAATTATTAAAGATGAAAAAATACAAGTTGAGTATGATAAAAATTTAGTTTTAAAAGAAAAATTTTATAAAGAAGAAAATGATATCTCAAAAGCTTTAAGCGAGCAAAAAACTGGTTCAACATATCATTCAGACCCCGTTGATGGTAATGAAGACGTTGTAGGCTACTCGTTTATAAAACATCCAAAATGGATCTCAGAAATAGGTTGGTCAGTACTAATTCATAACGAAAAAGCACAAGTATTTGATGATGTGTTGCGCGCTAAAACAAATTTTTATTGGATCACGGGACTTATTTCTTTATTTATTTTAATTTTTTCATCATGGGCCGGCATAAAACTTTCTAAGTCTGTAGAACTCATTACAGAAAATTTAGCAGTTAATACAAAGCAGTTAGACGAAGCTTCTGTAAATATTGCTGCAGGAGCAACCCAATTATCAGAATCGGCAACAGAGCAGGCGTCAGCTTTACAAGAAACTGTAAGTACAATTGACGAAATCAGCTCAATGATTCAAAAAAATTCAGATGCGGCTCAAAAATCAAAAGAACTTTCGGCTCAAAGCAAAAACTCAACTGAGCAAGGTCGCCAAACTATAGATAGCATGATGATGGCAATCGATGAAATTGAATTAAATAATACCGAAGTTTCAAGTCAAATGACACAAACTAATATGCAGTTATCTGAAATTACTAAAATGATTCATAATATTTCGAGCAAAACTAAAGTAATTAATGAAATTGTGTTTCAAACCAAACTTTTATCTTTTAATGCTTCAGTTGAGGCTGCAAGAGCTGGTGAATACGGAAAAGGCTTTGCTGTTGTAGCAGAAGAAGTTGGAAAGTTAGCTCAAATGTCAGGTGGGGCAGCCAAAGATATATCTGAAATGTTGCAAGAATCAGTAACTAAGGTTGAGTTTATTATACAAGATACACGTGGCAAAGTTGATAAGCTTATGCACCAAAGCAAAGAAAAAGTTAATTTTGGTTCTGAAACGGCTAAGCAGTGCAAACAAGCTTTGTCTGAAATTGCACAAAGTGTAAATTCAGTAGACCAGTTAGTTTCTGAAATTGCCGTTGCTTCTAAAGAGCAAAGTGCTGGTGTCGTACAAATTTCACAAGCTATTAATCAATTAGAAGTTGTTACAAATCAAAATTCAGCAGTAGCACAATCATCATCTGTGTCTGCAGAACGATTAAGAGAGCAAGCTGGCTCATTAAGCCAAGTTGTTGAGAGTTTAGCTTTATATGTTAATGGCAACAAAGAGGTGAATTCAAAATCTTCTAAAGATGAAGCCATGTTTGAAAAAACTTCGGCTCCACTAAAGACTTTTGTACCGCCCTATGTGCCGTCAAAAACGACAAACAAATTAGCTACTACAGCAAGTAAAGTTTTGGCGTTTGAACCTAAAAAGTCAGCTCCAAGTTTTTCTAAAACACAGAATTATCAGACAGTATTAAAAAATGCCTCAGGATATGACGCCAAAGTTCCCTCGGCTGATGATCCAGGCTTTAGTGAAGAATAAATTTTTAAAAGAAACGAGCTAGAGCGAGTGGTTAATTTTAAGGTATCTGTAGATGAAGCAGTAAAAGAAGTATCGAAAATCGTTTCGGGTATTGCTGGAATTCAATTAGGTGAAAAGCAATACTCAATGGTTGAAAGTCGTTTAAAGTCGAGAATGTCTAAATTAAGTCTTAATACATCTGATGAATATTTAGCTTATTTAAAAAATCACGAAGAATCAGAAACCGAAGCTCTTCTTTCGTTAATGACTACACATCATACTTATTTTTTTAGAGAATTTTCTCACTTTGAACATATTTTAAATAATCATCTTAAAAATTTAATTGCCGAAGCTGAAAAACGCGGCGACAAAAAAATTAGAATTTGGTCTGCAGCATGTAGCCGCGGACAAGAGGCCTATTCATTAGCTATGTTTTTTGATTTTCATTTAAAACACTTAGCTCCACATATTGATTTTGAAATATGGGGAACAGATATCGATCCTGAATCTGTAGAAATTGCTAAAAATGGAGTTTATAAAACCGAAGAATTAAATCGCTCTCCAGCTATGTACGTGGGGCAGCATTGGGTTCAAGGAAAAAATCATGTTAAAGAATATTCAAAAGTCAAAGAT
>JBEBIK010000248.1:0-3760 GCA_040080445.1 Pseudobdellovibrio sp. | reverse complement strand
CTATTGTTCATAAAGCTAAAGACTTAGATGCCGAAACCGAATTAGCTTTTTTAAAAAGTTCACCTCAATTTGAATTATGGCAAGCAAATCCACACACTGGCCGCAATCATCAAATTAGAATTCATGCCGAAGAGGCGGGTATACCCATCTTAGGCGACGCTAAGTACAATGGCGCGGTTTATGGCTTCTTATGTTTGCATAACCACAGAATTGAATTTCCGAATGGCATTATGATTTTATCGGAGCCTCCAGCTTATTTTAAAAATTTAAATTATTTAGAAGATACGGGGCTTGCACGTTTATTTTTTGAAGCCGACAGACGCTTAAGATTATTTTCAAGTGCAGACGAAAGTCAGTGTTATCGCTTAGTTCATGCTAAGAACAATTCAGCTCACTCAAATTTTACGGTAGATAACTTTGGCGCGAATTTGGTTTTAAACTACAAAGACACCTTTACAGATGCAGATGCCGACAGGTTTGTATTATTTGCTAAGTATCTAAAAAAACCAATTGTTTACAAACCTCAGGCCGTGCATTGGGTGGCTCAAGAAAACAAAATAGGTTACAACATTCGCACAAACTCAGGACAAGCTGTGGGGCTTTTGTCGAACCAAAGACTGCAACGAAACTGGGTTTTAAATAATTCAAAAGACAAATCTGTACTTAATTTATATGCCTACACCTCGACTTACTCGTTAGCAGCTGCCTTAGGTGGCGCAAAAGACGTTATTTCTGTAGAGGCTGGTAAAAACTCACTTAATTGGGGTCGCGAAAACTTTGAACTCAATAAAGTAAATCCTGAAAATTTAAAATTTTTACTTCGCGATAGCTTAACTTTTATTGAGCAATGCAATTCTAAAAACAATAAATTCGATTTAATTATTTGTGATACCCCCTCATTTATGAGACGCGAAAAAGGTTTTTTTAAAATTGAAGACGATATCGAAAATTTGCTAAGTGCTTGTTTAAAGAGTTTAAATCAGAACGGGCAGTTATTATTTTCGACAAACTATGACGATTTTTTTATTGATGATATACGTAACATAATTCTTAAAGTTCAAAAGTCTCTAAAAATCGATAAACTTGAAATCAGTTGCATATTGCCAGCTTTGGATTTCGAGCTTCCTGATGAAAAAACTAATTTAAAGTCTTTTTTGATTGAGCTTTAACATAGGCACAGCGCACCAACAGCCAACATAGGGCATAGTGATAGAAAGCTGAGAATGCTATATCGCTCACAGTGGCTAGCAGGCTTTAGCAATATGTAAAGGTTTACAAGTTAGCTCTGTAAGCCTATACAGCGTGTATGAAACAAACTCTACAAATTCTCAATAGCATCTGCGGCACTTATCAAGGCGAGGGAACTAATCACGAAGATCAAGTCTTCAATGCGATATTTAAATTAAAACCTTTATTTAATGGCAAAGGCTTTAGCCTGCAATTTACAGCAACGGGTAAAGACGGAACTGTCTTTCATAAAGAAGAATCAACCTTAGCTTTAGCTTTAAACGAAAAACTAACTCTCTGGAACTTTAATACAAATTCTCCTGCTTTGATTGCGCATGAACTTAAAACTTCTGCGATCAGACCTGATTGCAAAGCCTCTTTGTTATTTGGCTTTAATGAAATCAGCGATGTAAAATCATTTCGCGAAGAAGTCGCATTAGACATCTGGAATAATGGCGAAGTTTCTTACACTTACTCATGGGCTATGCCAGGCGGCGAGTTTAAAGAGCGCTCAAGTGTTCGCATGAAAATTATTAAAATGCCAAAAGATAAAGTAGAATTTTTGTCGGCTAATATTATTGTTTCAAAAAATCCAAAACAACTATCAGCTTTTTACCGTGATATTTTAGGTTTGCCATTAACCGAAGAAAAGCACGGAGATACAACTCCTCACTACGGCTGTGAGCTTGGCGATTTACATTTTGCAATTCACCCAATAGAAAACTTTAAAGGCACTGGCGATAATGTGGGTTCAATTAAATTAGCATTTACAGTTTTTAATATTACTGAATTTACAAAACGTGTAGAGGCTGCCGGCGTACATTTAGCCCATCCCATAAAAGATACGGGCTTTGCTAAAATGACGGCTTTGACAGATCCTGACGGCAACTATCTTGAGTTTACTGAGCTTTCTGATAAGTGGTATGCACACATAAAAAAACGTCGTGCTTTGGGCTACGACGTTTTAGAACAATGGGAAACAAATAAAAATTAAAAACTACTTAACGTTAATATCGAGCATTTGCTGAACGATTTCTAAAGCTTGTGCTTCAGTCAAAGCCACTTCACTACCTTCAGAGCAGGCAATCTTTGCATTTAACTCTTTATTCTTGAACTCAAATTCAAATGAACTGTTAGTGCCGTAAACTGTTTCAGTGCGAACACAAGTTACGTCTTCTGGGTTTGTGTCATTGCTGTACTCAACACAGCTTTCGTAAGAATAAGGTGTTGCTTGAGATTTGAAGTTAGTTTTTTTCAAAGACTGGCTCTTTTTAGCTGTAAAGTAAAACTGAAAGTCGTGAGCTTTAGTAAACAATTTATCTACTGTTGCTTGTGGAGCTTGAACGTTAACGCCGCAGCTGATTTTACCGTTCCAGTTTTTAGAGTAAGGGTAAGAGGTAAACATATTTTGTGTATCTACATCGTACCAACCAGCTGCAAAGCGCTGGTTTTTTTCGATAGTGAAGGTTGTAGTTTGAGTCATTTCAATTTGTGGATTGTAAGGGTTTACGTATTTGTAAACAGTTGTCTGAGGTTCAGAGTGGCAAGTGTCGTTTGTTTGATCTTGTTCGATACGAATCTTAAGATTGCCTAATTCATTCTGTCCATCGCCATTAAAATCAGTTTGACCGTCAATAAAAAGAGTAATTTTATTACCGTCGCCGCAGCCTGATTGCCATTCATTACGTAAAACACTTTCAGCTTTGAATTTATAAGTGTCTTCTGTGTTACGGATTAAAGAACTTAATGTCATGTCTTTGAAAAGATTTGGGTAAAAGTAGCTGTAAATATTAATCGTGTTGTCTTGAGGGTAAACATTTAATGTTTCTAAGCAAACCTCTTGAGGAATATCTTTAGGGGCATTTTTTGCGTTTTGCAATTGGTAGCAAACCTGTGCTGCAATATGATCTTCTGGTCCTGCAAATGCGGTTAAACCAGAAAGCACCACGAACAAACTTAAAATTAGTTTCATAAAAACTCCTTTGGGTTAAAGTTAAATTTATAAGGAGTGTTTAGCATAACGTTTGTAAAAGTCTTGTTAAGATTATGTTAGTGGCCATTGATGTAATTTTGCTCGTTGTTGTGAGAAGTTTCATTAAAACGATTAGTTTTGCAGCAGTTAGCAAATAACTTTTATAGCTTTTGATAACTGCTTAATAATATCGTCTTCTTCAGTGGATTTACGTTTAACTAAAAACACGTCTGACTTTCGAAGCTTACAATCAGTTAGCTGAGGTGGACGTCTGCGTTCTAATTGAAATTCTTCTTTAACTCTGTCGTTGTGCTCACACACGACGAAAGCTGGAAAATATCCAGCGACCAATCCTTGTCTGCAAAGTTCTAAAGCTGATTCCATTAGTGTAACTCGGTGAGTGACGTTTCTTTCAAAAGCATCTTCGGGCCAACCATCTAGGCCACGCACTTTCGTAGGCACACCTTGTAGAGGATTAACGGGTATAACATAAGGTAATTCATTTTGAGGAATTCCTTTAAGTGCACCTTTTTTTGTATAAACTCCCATTTCAATAGAAGT
>JBEBIK010000012.1:0-15877 GCA_040080445.1 Pseudobdellovibrio sp. | reverse complement strand
GCGGAAGAGCTTTTTTTATTTAAAACAAAAGAAAGACAATTTAATAACATTTCTATTTATAAATATAAATTTGTAAAAAAAGAGAGTGCTAATCTTAGAAAAATTAGGCGAGAAATAATTTTTTATAGAAATATACCTAAGCAAATTAACAGATACTTCCCGAAGCTGATTTCATTTAGTGCCAACAGCTATACTATTACGTTAACTGCGGGCTTTGACCTGGCCGTAATTTTTTTAAACAACAAAATTGGTTTTAATAAATATAAAAAAGTTCTAGATCAACTAAGCGCCTATTTTATAAAAATTCCTCGCAAAGAAGTTACACAGAAGTTAGCCAATAAAATGCTTCATGAGCTTGCTGTTAATAAATTAAAATCAAGATGGCGCTCATATCAAAAAACACAAATTTATGAGCAAGTTAAATTGCAATATTTGGCGAGTGATAAAATTAATATTGATAACATAGTTATTGAGCTGTCAAAAAAGCTTAAAGCCAAAATACAGAGTCTTAACACAAACAATGAAATAGTTTTTTTACACGGAGATTTGGTATTTTCTAATATTATATTACTTAAAGACAGGCTTATGTTTGTAGACCCTAAAGGCGCAGACAGTAAAGAACAATTATTTTCGCCGCTCTACTATGACTTGGCTAAGCTAAGCCAATGTGTTTGCGGCGAATATGATTTAATACTCAACAACAGCCAGTTAAAAATGAATCCAAAATATAAAAAACATTTTATTAATTGGGTTGGTCGACTGGGATATGACATAGGCTTAATTAGGCTTATAGAAGCTAGTTTATTTTTTAGCTTGCTTCCTCTTCATATGGATAACATTGATAAACATATAAAATTTATTAATTCAGCACTAGAGGCAATTAAAGCATATGAAGAATAAGAATATTTCTTACATCATATGCGCCGCAGGAGCTGGTTCTAGGCTGAAAGAAATTTCAGCAGATGTGCCAAAGCCACTTCTGCTTCTAAATAACAAAACATTACTTGAAAGATCTTTAGAGTCTTTAACTGTTCAAAAAGGCGATCAGGTTATCGTAATTCATAGGTTTGATTCAACAAACAAAGAGCTTCAGCAAGAGTTTTTAACAAAAACTGAATACCCTATAACGTTTTTTAAAATATCAAAATTGACCAGCGGCCAAGCCGAAACCGCAGCGCTAGCAAAAAACATAATTGCTCATGATCAAATTGCCATCTTTAATTCTGATACTTTTTTTAAATCAACGAATTTATTAAGTGCAATGAATGAAGAGCGCATTGACGGAGTCATTCCGTGTTCTAAGCAAAGCGGAAACGCTTGGTCTTTTTGTCTTACAGAGGGCCGTGGCCCATTCTATAAAACACTTGTTGTAGCAGAAAAAAATAGAATTTCTGATTGGTGTTCCGCGGGTTTTTATTATTTTAGAAACAAAGAAGATTTTTTTAATTTGGTTGAAAGTGAAAAACCAAAAAATGGTGAATTTTATATAGCCCCACTCTATAATAAATTAATCGAGCTCAACAAAAACATTATTACAGTTGATTGCGAAGAATTTAAACCCATGGGCACGCTTGATCAGATTTTTGATTTTTGGAAAGTTACTAAAGACGAATTAGTAAAAGAAAATCTTTAAATATACTCTCTTAAAACCTGAAGCCCCGATTTAAATCCAATTCTTAAAATTTTCTCTAAAATCTGTGGGTTCAACGAAAAGTGATCTGCAAAAAACATTTCGTAATTTTCTGGGCGAGGCGCTATGTAAATATAGTCAACTTCAGGCTTGTGTCCGAGCTTTTCTTTTACTAAGCCTAAAAGTGTGTTGGTTGTATCAACCGGCAAATTAAGTTCTGCGCAGGCTTTTTTTAATGCCACATAAGTATCTTTTTTCTGATTTTGAAATTGAATGTGTCTTGCAACTTTTTGCTCAAGCACTTGATAAAGTGCCTGATTAATAATAGCCGGCATTCCAAAAGTATGTAGTGAGCCCACGTCTGGATTATAATGGTAAGGCTGCATTGAGTAAGAGGCGATAATTAAATCAGCCCCTTGGTCTGCAGCTACGTGTGTGCTTAAAGTATCGCGAATTTCGCCGTCGTAATGATAAAGCACTTTGCCGTCAGGTTTTTTAATCGGGTAGGGAGCGAACATTGGGGGAAGCGCAATTGATGCGGCCACTGACTCCGAAATTTTTGTATAACCAATGTATTTAGTGGTTGGCGTTTTTGAACTTTCTAAATAAGGCCCAAAAATCGTTTTTCTTGAATGATTCAGCTGAGTTGAAATGATGTAAAGCTCTACGCCAAGCCGTGAGAACTCATTTTCGTCTAAAATATACTTACGTAGGTATCTTTCGATACCGTTGGTGTTAAATACGCCGTTAAGTTTGAAGCCTTTTTTAAGTAAAACCTCAACTCCGCCAGTTAAAAGCGACTTTTCAAGCAAGGTTTCAGGGATCCAGCTTAAGATGCGTTTCGAGTTTAAGTTAAAAATATGGCGGTATCCGATGGGCTTGATGTTCTCTTCTTTAGGTAATTTATAAAAAGGAGAGTTGTTAAAACCGACCTGAAAAGCAGTAACTAAAGACTCTAAAGATTTACCAGAAGCTAAAACCGAAGCAACAAAGGCTCCCGCACTAGACCCCACATAGAGCTTGATAGTAGGTTTTTGCTGTTCTTGAGGCACATTTTGAGTTGGAAATTTTTGCTGAACCCACTCTTTTGAGCCGCCAGAAAAAACAAAGCCCTTTTCTTTAAGAGCCATACAAACGCCAATATGATAGGCAGCTGCTTTAATTCCGCCGCCACTAAGTACCAAAGCTATCTTCTTTTTATTTTGAATATTCATATTGAGCAGTTAGTAAAACACGAAAAAACTTCAAAATAAACGGATTTAATCGCTAAAAACCTTGAGTACTCAAGACCAAAGACCAACTTGAACATCAATATTGACAAGCTTTTCGCGTATGTTTAGGCTTGGATAGTCGAGGTGATAAATGATGACCACTACTAATAGTACTAATAGTTGGTTACCACTAGCTGAATACTCAATGAAACATCATGTGAGCATTTCTACGCTTAGACGCAGAATTAAGACGGAAGACATACACTTTCGTTTTGATGATGGTAAGTACTTCATTTTGGATGAAGAGCTAAAAAAAATGGCTAACGCCGAAGAGCATCGCCCCTCCCTAAGTAGCAATGTTCAAACCAATTCGGCCGTTACTGTTCAAGCTAAGCCCAATCCACAAACTGAAATACCTACCGAAGCCGGCGAGTCTGTAATTGCCGCTGCAAATCGCCTTTTGGCCGATCTTAAAAAAGCCTACACTCAGGTGCTTCAAGAAAAAGAAGAGCAAATTCTTTCTTTAAGAGAAGAAACTATGGATTTGAAAACTCTTATTAAGGTTCTTGAGACCGAAAATTCTCGTTTACGTAACTAAGTCACCAAACGCAAAAAAACCAGCTTTTAAGGCTGGGTTTTCTACGGGAGGGGCGAGTGGTCTCAAAACTAGGCTGCGGATGCAGCTGCTGTTCTGGCCTTTTTCTCTTGTTTCTTTGTGTTTAACTTTTTCATAAACTTTTCAGATTTTTCAAAAGCTACTGCAAATACTTCATCTAAATTTTCAGCCAAAATGAAGTTCATTCTGTCTTTAAATTGTTGAGGGATATCTTCTAAATCTTTAGCACACGCTAATGGGATAATAACATTTGTAATTCCCAAGTTAAGAGCTGCTAAACATTTTTCACGGATACCGCCTACTGGAAGAACGCGACCTTGAAGAGTTACTTCGCCAGTCATTGCGATATCGTTTCTGATAGCCGTACCAGTTAACAAGCTCACTAAAGCTGTTGTTAATGTAATACCTGCTGAAGGACCATCTTTAGGGATTGCGCCCGCTGGTAAATGGATATGGATATCAAATTTTTCAAACATTTCAGGATCAATTCCAAGTTCGTCCATGTGAGCACGTGCATATGACATGGCCGCATGAGCTGATTCTTTCATAACGTCACCGAGTTGACCGGTTAACATTAAGTTTCCTTTACCCTTCATTTTAAGAGCTTCAATTAATAGAACTTCACCGCCAGCTTGTGTCCAAGCTAAACCTTGAACTACACCAACATTTGACTCGAGCATTTTATCTTCGCGAGTAAAGCGTGGAGGGCCTAATAATTCTGGAACTGTGGTTGCATTAATTTCGATGAAAGAAGCGCCGTTCATTACGACTTGTTTTGCTACTTTACGACAAACTGATCCTACTTCACGTTCTAAGTTACGAAGACCTGCTTCGCGAGTGTAACCAGCGATTAAGTATTTGATACCTTCGTCTGTAAATTTAATATTTTCAGATGTGATACCATTTGCTTCAATCTGACGATCGATTAAATGTTTTTTAGTAATTAAAAGTTTATCGTTTTCAGTGTAACCAGGGATGCTGATCATTTCCATACGGTCACGCAATGCCGCCGGGATATTTTCAACAACGTTGGCTGTTGCAATAAATAATACATTTGATAAATCGAAATCTACGTTTAAGTAGTTATCGCGAAATGTTGCATTTTGTTCTGGATCTAACACCTCAAGCATTGCTGAAGATGGATCACCTTTAAAGTCAGAGGCCATTTTATCGATTTCATCTAATACGATAACTGGATTTCTTGTTTTAGCTTGGCGTAATGCTTGAATAATTTTACCCGGCATAGCGCCAACATAAGTTCTTCTGTGTCCTCGAATCTCAGCTTCGTCTTTTACGCCGCCGAGAGCGATACGGAAGCACTCACGACCCATTGCTTTTGCAATTGATTTTCCAAGTGAAGTTTTACCAACACCAGGAGGGCCACTGAAGCAAAGAATAGGACCTTTCATTGCCGATTTTAATTTTCTTACTGCTAAGAATTCTAAAACGCGGTCTTTTGCTTTTTGTAGATCGTAATGATCGTCATCTAAAACTTGTTTTGCAGTTTTGATGTCGATAATATCTTCAGATTGTTTATTCCAAGGAAGATCAACCATCCAGTCTAAGTAAGTGCGAACCATTGTGGCTTCACTTGCATCGGGATGCATTCTCTCTAATCTTGAAAGTTGTTTTAAAGATTCTGTTTGAACTGCTTCAGGCATTCCGGCTGCAATTACTTTAGCTTTTAATTCGTCCATCTCTTCAGATTTAGAATCTTGTCCGCCGTTTTCACCGAGTTCAGATTTAATAGCCTTCATTTGTTCGCGTAAGAAATTTTCACGTTGGCCACGTTGACCGTCGTTAGATGAAGTTCCACGAATTTTTGCTTGAGCTGCTAACACTTCAAGCTCAGCTTGTAATAACTGACATACGAAAGATAATCTTTCTTTAGTATCAGTCGTTTCTAAAACTTTTTGAGCGTCGTTAACTTTTAAGCCCATGTTGCTTGCAATTAAATCTGCAATACGTCCTGGTTCAGTAACGTCGTCTAATACTAATAAGATGTCAGGAGAAAGCGCTTTACCAAGAGCGATTGTTTTTTCAATGCACTCTTTTGCAGTTTTAACTAAAGTTTGCACTTCAGCTGCGTGTTCAGCATTTACAGTGTCTTCTATCTTTTCGATTGAAACTTCAAACGAACCTGAAGTTTTAGTGAAAGATTTAATACGACCTTTAGCTTCACCTTGAATTAAGATTTTAACTCGACCATCAGAAAGCTTACGCATTCTCATGATTTTAGCTACCGTACCTGTAGTGTAGATAGAGTCAGGAGTTGGGTTTTCCTCGGTGATATCTTTTTGCGATGCTAAAAATATTAATCTATTTTTAGACAAAGCTTCTTCAACAGAGCGTATTGAAGATTCGCGGCCAACGAATAAAGGGATGATCATGTATGGAAATACAACGATATCTCTCACTGGTAGCATTGGTAAAGTTTGAGGAATTTCTACTGATTGATTATCAAATGTCATTTTTGACTCCTGTTTCCTACAGAATTATTCGGAGTCTTTTTGTATTTACTGTATAGAGATTTAGTCTGGATAACGTCTGGGTTTGATATAAAAACAAAAAACAGGACTCACATCCATGTAAGTCGAAACTCTTCCAATGAGCCCTTAAATGCTATTGAAGAATATTTCGACCTGTAGTCTTAGACGTGTTTTCGTTTTCTTCCATGCAAGCAATACATAGAGCAGCCAAAGGTCTGGCTTTTAGTCTGCGTAGCTCGATATGGTCTTCACAAGACTCACATTTACCATAATTGCCTGTAGCGAACTTAGAAAGAGCTTTATCAATTAATAATAAAGAATGTCTGTCGCGTTCATGTAATTGAATATTTAAGTTGTCTTGTAAATTTTGAACAACGGCATCAACTTCGTCTGCAGCTTTTGCAGATGTCGTTTGCAAGCTTTTAAATTCTTGATGTTTGTTTAAAATTTCGCTTTTTTGAATGAGCAAAGATTTTTTAATACAATCGAGCTCTTCATTTTGTAGTACAGATGTAGCCTTTTCGGTGCTGTTCATCTAATTCCCCCCTAGATAAAAGTTTCCGAAATTTCTAGGGATATTAGCTCGCGCGAGAATAGTGTCACTAAAAAAAGTCTGCGCTTGCGTGTCGTATCATAGGGCAGACTTTAGATTATTTTTAGTTAGCATACCTTTTTTGTGCAGACTCCTGAATTTCTGCACCTTCAATGCTCAACCTAGTCCAAGGTATGGCTAACAAACGATCATCTTCGATTTTTTCTTCGGTTACTTCACACGTACCGTAAGTGCCATTTTCGATGCGCGCCAAGGCATATTCGATTTCTAAAAGTTGAGCTTTGATTCGGTCTTGATTAACTAAAAAGGTATGTTCTTCCTGATGGGCCGAAGATTGGTCTATTTCATCTCCAGAAGCTTTGTCGATTTGATTAAAATCAGCAGCAGCTTGTCTTGCGCGATTTAATAAATCAGCTTTCATTTTTTGAAGTTTCTGTTTGCACGTTTTAAATAAATCCATAAGACCTCCTGTCTTAAATTGTTTTAAACGAACCCCCTTTTGTGAGGCGTCGATTAGTTGGAAATTAAGACAGCGGAGGGGTTTTATTAGGTTAAAAGATTATTCAACTTTTTTAACAATGCCAGAATCAAGGGTTAAAACGTGTATAGGGCGCTCTATTTCGCGCTGAGACGACATTCTGAGCTCGCCCGTTACTCCTTGGCTGCGGCCAAGAGATCGTAAACGGTTAGCTAGGGCTTCGCGCGATGTGGCTCCAGAAGCTAATTGATCTTTGATAATTTTTGCAACTTCGTAAACTTGAATTTCTACAATAGTAGGCTCTTCATTATAGATTGCGAAATAGTCTTTAAAGAAGGTGCTGGTTTGTGGTGCGCCTTGTGAAATATCAATTGCATCAACAAAAAATAAACCAGCATCTTCGTTAGCAGCCCGCTTAGGAAGGTCAGGAGAGTTCCAAATGTTTGTGCCAAGGTAATTCATGTCCGTTACTTCGTTGTACTTCATAAAAGCCAAGACCTGCCCGAGCGCTCGGCTGCTATCTGGAACAAAGACCGCATCGAAATCAGCGATTGGCGGCAAAATATTTTCTTCAGACCAATGATCGCGTGTATTTTTTTGTTTAGTGGTAGATTCTGATTTTTTTGCTTTTAAATCGCGAACGCGTTTTTTATACTCTTCAGATCTGGCTTCTTTGTAATAGGTACCAACAAGTTTTTGAATAACTTCTGAAAAATCATTTTCTTTGGGGTCGTAAGTTTGCGCTGCTGTAATTTCTCCACCGCGAGCCAAAACGTGATCCCAAAAGATATTACTGAATTCAACACCATAAGAATCATTAGGAAATAAAATTGCAAATTTTTTAGCGGCTAATTTTTCAGTAGCAAACTGTACGATTCTATCAACTTGCATTTCAGGCGTCATAGAATTTCTAAAAACATAATCACCGACATTAGTTAATCCAGATTTTTGCGAAAATCCTACGTATGGAGTGGCAAGTGATTCAGAGCGAGTAGCAATAGACAAAGCTTCTTTTGAATTGAATCCGCCCAAAATAACAATAGCCTTATCTTCTTTAATTAACTTATCCACACCCTTGGCTGCTTGATCGGGGTTACTTTGAGAATCAAACAATGCGATCCTAAATTTATTATCAGCCTTGCTCATTTCTAAACCCATGCGTAGAGCATTAAGAGCATGCTGACCAATGCTAGCATTTTTTCCGGTGAGCGGAAGTATCGCGCCAATTACTTTCGCGTCAACATTATCTGCGAGCTGAATGTTTGAAAGCAGTACATTGGCTTGAGCGGCCTGTGGGCTTTGTGGAAATAACGAAGCTAACGATCTAAAATACTCCGCAGCTTTTTCAGGCTCATTGTCTTTTTGAAAATTTTTACCGATTTTTAAAAGCAATTGAGGCTTTAAGGGCGTTAAAACATTATCGCTCGCTGCGGCTTCAAGCTCGGAAGCAGATAATTTATTTTCGATTAGGTCTGTGGCAATTTTAGAGTTAGTCGCATTTTTTTTTAGTTCACTAATGTTATTAACAGGTTCAGCTGGTTTTGTTTGTATCGGGGCCACCTCAATATTACTAACGGGCGCTGGAACTATAGGAACGGGCGGTGGAGTTACGGACACGGCAGTCTGCTTTTTGGGAGCAGGAGTATTCGCTACAGCTTCTGGCTGTTGAGTTTGACCTTCTTGTTTAGAAGGATGAAAAACTACAGGCCTATTTGAGGCGCAACCAAACAATACTAAACCGGACAAGAGCGCTGCATAATTACGAAGTTCAATAAAACTCATTTTCGATTCCTTAAAACGCTTTGCAGCTTTTCAGTATAACTTTTCACAAGAGGAGTTTCTTCGTTATAGCGAGAAAGCTCTTCGAGTAATTCTTTTTGGCGCGAATTTGTTTTGTTTGGAGTGTCTACGATAACTCTAACGAGCATATCTCCAGAACCAGTAGCGCCTAAACGGGGAAAACCCTTAGACTTTAATCTGAAGTTTTGTCCAGAGTGTGTGCCCGCGGGAATTTTAATTTCTGCTTTGCCAAACAAAGTTGGAATTTCTACATTTTTACCAAGAATTGCATCTGTATAAGTAATTGGTAAATCTAAAATAACATCGGCTTCTTCGCGTCTAAATAACAAATGTTCTTGTATATCGATAATGACGTATAAATCACCAGCAGGGCTTGACGAAGGCTTGTCGCCCTCGCCGCTGAGTTTAAGACGTTGGCCTTCTTTAACTCCCGCAGGTACTGTAACTGAAAGTTTAGCCGCATCTTCTTTTGCGCCAATTTGACGAGAAAAATTTAAAAGCTTTTCGCAACCGAGCGCAGCCTCTTCAAACGTAATATTAAGAGTGTATTTTAAATCAGAACCACGAGCTTGTGCGCGACCAGCTCCGGCGGAAGAACCACCGCGGCCTCTTTGTTGTGTTTGATTAAAAATATCGCCAAACACATCGCCAAAGATATCTTGAAAAGGATCTGGCCCTCCACCACGTGGGCGAGCTCCGCCAAAGCCACCACCAAAAGGATTTCCGCCTCCTGCAAATGGATTGTCGCCAAGACCAGCATGACCATATTGATCGTAAGCTTGCTTCTTTTTTTCGTCGCTTAATACTTCGTAAGCTTCTGAAATTTCTTTAAACTTATCTTCAGCTTTTTTGTTGTTCGGATTTTTATCGGGATGATATTGCATTGCCAGCTTACGAAAAGCTTTTTTAATTTCGTCTGGCGTAGAACTTTTTGTAACACCTAAGAGCTGATAAAAATCTTTTTTTGACACTATTAAGCCTGACCTTGGTTAGGTGCTGTTGCAACTACAACTTGTCCCATACGAATAACTTTATCGTGAAGCTTATATGGTTTTTTAAATACGCGAGCCACGTGACCAACAGGAACACTAGTTGTGGGTTCCGAACTAATGGCTTCATGGTGAGCTGGATTGAAAGCTAGTCCTTCGCTCGCAATTTCTTGAACCCCATGCTTAGATAAAACTTCTTTTAACTCTTTAGCCGTCATTTCAATACCAACTTTAAAAGTATTTAAAGTTTCGGGTGCTAATTTAACCTGAAGGGCGCGTTCAAAATTATCAACGACTTCTAAAATATCGCGAGCCACTCTTTCGGCACCAAATTTTAAAAGGTCAGATCTTTCTTTTAGAGTATTGCGTTTAAAATTTTCAAATTCCGCTTTTAAATAAAGAAAATCATTTTTCCATTTAGCCGCATCTTCAATAGCTAGCTCTAGCTCAGTGCTAGCAGCTTCTGCAACATTCATTTCAGGTTTGTCGGCGCCTGTTTTTTTATCATCTGTATCTGACATAAAATTACCTCGTATCTATATCTTATAGATTGAGGTTCTATGCAAAAATGTCAATGCGCTCAAGGTAAAATATAGGACTAAAATCAGGCCTAATCAGCGAGTTAGATCTTCTTTTAAAAAAGCGAACTTTTCAAAAATCTGATTACTGATAACCACACCAGCATTGCTTAATGCGTAATGATTATTATCAAAGCTAAGTAGCTTTCTTTCTAGCATCGGCTTGGCTATTTTAGTTACCAAGTCTAAGGTAGGGGTTCCGAACTTACTAACAAGCTTTTCCACAGAAAGACCTTCTTCGAGGCGTAACGAGGTGTAGCAGAAGTCTGTGAGGGCTTGATGTTTCTCAAGGTGTTCAATTTGATCGTCAATATAATCGGTTAATCCTGACAAGACGTTTTCTGAGTTCATTTGTTTGTCATAAAGCTCAAAAGAATTTACATTCCAAAACCTTGAGCCCCACTCAGATTTTTTTGAATAGGAATGTGCACTTAAACCTAGACCCCAATAAGGCTGATCAGTCCAGTAAAGCAGATTGTGTTTTGACTCAAATCCACTGAGCGCGTAGTTAGAAATTTCGTAACGCTTAAAATCTTTTTTAGTGAGCTCAGTATGAATAATATTAAACATTTCAATTTGCTCTTCATCGAGAGGGCGATTTTTAGAAAGTGGATGCGCCTCTGGAACCGTTAAGCAATAAGGAGAAATGTGTTTTGAGCCTAATTCGACCGCAACTTGCACGTCGTATTTAAGCTCATCAAGGCTTTGCGTTGGCAGCGCAAATAAAACATCAAAAGAAAAATTTAAATTATATTTGCGTAAAAGCTCTAGAGTTTGGATTGTTTGTTGTGCGTTATGTTCTCGGTGCACCATTTTTAACAGGCGGTCAGAAAAACTTTGTGCACCCACGCTAAAACGATTAACACCAGCGGCCAAATAGGTTTCTAATTTTTTTTCATCTACTGTTGCTGGGTTTATTTCAATGGTGATTTCTGTTTGTGGTCCAGTTGTGTATCCGAACTTGGCGAGTTCAGAAATCAGTTCTACAATTAAATGAGCTGGAATCAAGCTCGGTGTTCCGCCACCAAAATAAATGGTGTCGAGCATTCGATGCGGGAATAGATTTCTTTTATTGGAAATTTCTTTTTTAACTAAAGAGACGTAATATTCAGGTGGCTTGATTTCAGTATGTACATAGGTTGCAAAGTCGCAGTAGGTGCATCTTTGTAGACAGTAGGGAATATGTATATAAACACCAAAACGCTCAGACATAAGGAACTTATAAATGAAGCAGACAAAATTTCAACTTAAAAACAAACTTAATGTACTTTTAATCGAAAGCAAAAAATCTCCAGTCATTAGCGTGCAAATGTGGGTTAAGAATGGCAGCGCCGACGAAAAAAAGGGAGAAGAGGGCATAAGCCACTTCATCGAACATTTGGTGTTTAAAGGCACTGATAAATTCAAAGTTGGCGAAATTGCAAATACTGTTGAAGCCTCTGGCGGCGAACTCAATGCGTATACGTCGTTTGACCAAACTGTTTTTTACGTAACTATTTCTAAAAATTTTAGCGATGTGGCGCTAGATGTAGTGAGCCAGATGATGGGCTACCCAACTTTTGATCCGAGCGAAATCGACAGTGAACGCGAAGTTGTATGTGAAGAAATTAAAATGGGGCAAGACTCTCCGGGTAGAACGTCCTCGCAACTTTTATTTTCATCCGTTTTTAAAAAACATGCCTATGGTATTCCAGTTATTGGCTACGATAAAAACGTAAGAGGCTGGTCGGCAAAAAAAATTAAAGAATTTTATCAATCTCGTTATGTTCCTTCAAATATGTTTTTAGTTATTAGCGGCGATTTCGAAACTCCTGATATGAAAAAAAAGGCTGTAGAGTACTTTGGCGGCTTTAAACCTTTTAAACTACGCACAGTAAAAAGAGTTAAAGAGCCAGAACAAAAAAAATATCAATTTAAAGCTCGTAAATACAAAATACAAGACCGCCATCTGCATTTAGCATTTAGAGCTCCGCATATACGTCACAAAGATGTACCAGCACTTGATGTGCTCGCAATGGTGCTGGGCCAAGGCGACAGCTCTAGTTTAGTCAAAAAATTACGCCTAGAAAAACCAATTGTAAGTTCGATCTCAGCTTTTAACTATAACCCGCAAGACGAAGGTTTATTTGCCATTTCTGCGCACTATCAAGAAGATAAGTTTACTGAGATCGTTGCAGAAATATTAGAACAAATTAATTACTTTCAGAACAATGAAGCCGATTGGGCTGATATTAAAAGAGCTAGAGTAGCCATATCAGCCGAACAATTTTATTCTGTCGAAACAGTGGATGGCTTAGCCAATAAGGCAGGCAGCCAAGAGTTTTATTTTAAAGATCAAGACGCACAAAAAAAATATTTAAAAAAATTAAATCAAATAACGCCTAAAGAAGTTCAGGCTGTAGCTAAAAAATACTTAAAACTCGATAAGCTCAGCGCTTCGTTTTTAGGTGATGTAGACGAGGCTTACGCCGAAAAGCAGCTCGCTCAGATTAAAAACATTTGGTCTGAAAAAATCGTTAAAACTAAACCTGTTAAAATTAAAAATAAAAAAATCACAATTCCAAGCCTGGTTATGAAGGCCACCACAGTAAGTGCTGACCAAAAAGTTGAAAGAATTCAATTAGACTCTGGAATTAAAATTTTATTTAAAAACTCTAAAGACACGCCTACAGTTTCTTCTAAATTTGTATTTAGAGGGGGAGCCAGACTAGAAACTCCAGAAACTATGGGTTTGGCCGAATTAGCCTCTCGTGTTTGGATCAGCGGTACTAAAGAAAAAGCAGAAACTGAATTATTGCAAGAAATTGAAGAGTCGGCTATTGGGTTTTCAAATTTCTCTGGTAAAAACACAACTGGTTTTAGTCTTGATTATTTGTCAGCATTTGAAGACAAAGCCCTTTCGATTGCCATAGATTCAATATTACACTCGGATTTTAAAGACAGCACTATAGATCGCGAAAAATCAATTTTAGAACAAGCCATAAAGTCTAAAGAAGACAATCCTTCAAGCCTATGCGGACGCCAATTTTTAAAAAATATGTTTGGAAACCACCCACTGGCTTATGAATCAACAGGAACTAGCGAAACATTAGCTAGATTAAATAGACAAAAAATTATTGACCTTAAAAACAAGGTATTATCAAACGGAAATCTAACGGTTGTTGTTGTGGGCGACTACAATAAAAAACTATGGTTAGAAGCTATTGCAAAACTCGAAAAAGAATTCGACAAAAAAAACACGGCGCAACCGACGCATAAAATGGAAAGCCTCACTGAAAACAAAAGAAAATTTTTAGAAAAAAATAAAGAACAGTCGCATGTAATGATTGGCTGGCGCGGGCTAAACCTCAACGACCCTGACCGCTATACACTACAAGCCATCGAAGCTATTTTAGCAGGGCAGGGCGGTAGATTATTTTATGAACTACGCGATAAAAATTCTTTAGCCTATTCTGTTTCGCCTATGCGTATGGAATCTTTAGAAGCAGGTTACTTTGGTGGTTACATAGCCTGTTCTCATGAAAAAGTAGAAAAAGCGATCGAGATGTTTCAGGCCGAATTTAAAAAACTTACTTTAGAAAAAGTGAGTGATGATGAGTTGGCTCGTGCAAAAAAATATTTAATTGGTCAGCACGATATTGGTCTACAAAGAAAATCTGCCCTATGCAACCTCATTGCATTTGACGAGATATACGGTAATGATTTTAATGTCAGTCTAAACATAGCTGACGAATATAACAAAGTGACTCAAGAAAAAATTATAGAGCTGTCTAAAAGACTATTCACTCAGGCTTCGGTTATAAGCGTTGTCGGAAAAAAAGTGTAAAAAGATTTTACACTTTTAAAAAGGCTCTAAAAAGTTAGATATTTATATTATTAATCATATATAGTGGCTCGACTGAACCCTCTTAAGGAGAGCCTAATGCGATTAACTATATCTCAAAGTCTGATAGTTTTTTTCTCTTTAACTTTGGGCTTACAAGCCTATGCTCAGCCGAGCAGCTTGGAGATTAGCGAAAAGGAAGCCTTAGTTCAGCTGCTGTACGGGTTTAATCTAGGAAACGACGCTTTTTATAATAAAGCTCTCTCTCCAGCTAAAAGCTTAAACATGGATTTAAGCGATGCGAGCCGCACGCAAGAAGTAAACGATAAAATTACTAATGAGATGGATGCGGTAATAAGCGCATTTAATAATTCTGGTGACGATAAAAAATTAGATGCAGTTAAGGCTCAAGTTAATTTAATATATCCTGAAATTAATAAAAACAATGGCGCTTACATTCAGTTTGTTAAAGGCACTCCAAGCGCCGCCTACTCACGTGTGATTTTGATGATCGAGAAAAAAGCTGGCAACACAACAGCCACTGGAGAACAGTTTTTAAAAAGCTTTTCATCTTATAAACGATCAGCAATTCCAAGCACAACGATTTACGAATATTCAGATGCAAAAAATTTAAGTCAAAGTCAGATTAAAACAACTGAAGGTAGCGACACTTCATGGAAGCTACCGCAGGCCGCGCCACAGGTTGCTTTGCGCCAAGACTTAGTTTTAAAAAAATGTCGTCAGATCTTAGGCTGGAAGTGCGTGACCTCACTTTACCACACTGGCGAGCTTTTACAGAACGCTAACAATGTTAAATACTTATTTGCAGCTATTTATGATTTAAAAAATAATCCAGATCACCCTGAGTTTGCTAAAGACAAACGAGGCATAAATCAAATAACGGGAAGTACGGCTTTATACGCTATAAAAGAAAGTGCTAAGTGGATAATGATTTACGGAGTAGATGCCCAGTGGAATGAAGACAAAATTTCTTTTGCAGGCTTAATTCAAGATGAGTTTCAAAAAGACTTTTCACGCATTAAAGAAAGATTAATGTTAGACCTTAAAATTACCGCTCAAGATATTAAATAGTTATTAAGCTGAGCGCTTGTCGACTGTGTTGTTAGAGAAAAAACTTCCAGAGAGTAATTTGCTGTCTTGATTAATTTTTTCAAGAACACGCGGAACATAACCTGTAGAAATAAGTCTACCGCTTTTGTCTCTTTCAAAAATTGATGATCTCGAAATTACATTTTGTTCCATACCTGTTAATTCGATAATTTCACTTAATTCGCGCTTACCACTAGATAAGCGCTTAACTTGTATAACCAAATCAATTCCCTTAGACATTTGGTAGCGCACTTGTTTAAGCGGTAGCTCAACGCCGCAGAATTGCACTAGAGACTCAATACGAGTAAGGCAATCTATTGGACTATTTCCATGTACAGTGGTCATAGAACCATTATGACCCGTATTCATTGCCTGTAACATTTCAAATGTTTCGTCTTTACGACACTCGCCCACAATAATTCGGTCTGGTCGCATACGAAGAGAGTTGATTAAACAATCGCGCGAACTCACAAGTTTATCGCCATCGCGAACAGCTTGTAAAGCAATCCAGTTAGGATGATTGAGTCTGAGTTCTGCTACGTCTTCAATGCTGACAACGCGTTCTTCGTGCGAAATTTGTGATGCTAAGGTGTTTAGAAA
>JBEBIK010000247.1:0-3782 GCA_040080445.1 Pseudobdellovibrio sp. | reverse complement strand
AATATATACACCGACAGCGCACATTCTTCGAAGATAGAAGGCTTAAATGTACTGAGTGGTTTTATTTTTCAACAAATGTTAAAAACTAAGGAGATCTTATGATTTTATCATTAGATGTGGGTAATACCCAAATTTATGGAGGCGTTTTTGAGGGGCCCATAGGCCAAGAAAAAATGCTCATCTCATTTAGAAGAAACTCAAAACAAGGCTCATCATCAGATGAAGTTGGTGTTTTTTTAAGAATGGTTATCCGTGAGAACGGAATTGACCCAACTAAAATAAAACAAATCGTGCTCTGCTCTGTCGTACCTGAAGTTATCTACTCACTTCGCGGCGCTTGTCAGAAGTATTTTAACATTACCCCTTTTATACTACAGGCCGGTGTTAAAACTGGGCTTCGCATTAAATATCGTAATCCACTAGAAGTTGGTGCGGATCGTATTGCCAATTCAATCGCAGCTAGCCACCTCTACCCGAATGAGCACTTAATCTTAGTAGATCTCGGAACAGCTACAACTTTTTGCGCTGTATCTAAAGAGCGTGACTATCTGGGTGGTTCAATTATCGCTGGTCTTAAACTTAATATGGAATCTTTAGAGGCTAAAACCGCTAAGCTGCCTTCAGTAGAGATCATAGCTAAAAATGAAGTGCTTGGCCTATCTACAGTAGAAAGTCTTCAGTCAGGGCTGTACTACGGCCACCTAGGTGCCATGAGAGAAATTATAACTCGAATTACTCAAGAATCTTTTAAAGGCGAAAAGCCCTTTGTTATCGGTACTGGTGGTTTTTCGAGTCTGTTTGAAAAAGAAAAAATATTTGATGCGACAGTTCCAGATTTAGTTCTTAAAGGAAACTTGATCGCATTACAGATGAATACCCAAAATACAAAAAATACATATACAGGAGCAGAAAAATGAGAATAGACGTACTTTATTCAAAAATTCACAGAGCTACAGTTACAGATGCCGACTTAAATTATGAAGGTTCAGTGTCTATCGATCCTGCTCTTATTAAAAAAGCGAAAATGTTTTTGAACCAAAAAGTAGATATCGTTAACTGCAATAACGGCGCTAGATTTTCGACTTATATTATTGAAGGAAAAAAAGGCGAAGTTTGTCTTAATGGAGCAGCCGCTAGGCTTGTACACAAAGGTGATAAAGTTATTATTATTGCTTACACTTCAATTGAAATTGCCAAAGCGGCTACACATGAGCCGACTGTGGTTTTTGTAGATGATAATAATAAGTTCAAAGAAATTAGAAAAGAAAAAAAGCATTAGTTACTGAAGTGAGCTGATTTAATTAAAATTTTCCATTTTCTCATCATGGAATCAATTTCAATACTCATTAGTTCTAGTTCCGCTCTTAGCTCTAAAACTTTTTGATCTTTAGCTGCAGAGTATTCTTTTTTAAGTTTTTCAAAATTAGCCTGAGCCTCGATTAGTCTGGTCGACAATGGCTCAAGTTTTTCTTTATAAAAATTTGAATTTTTAAAATTAGTAGATTCAACTTCTAAACGGGCGCGCAAAATTTCTGAGAATTGTACTGTTTTTAGTTTTTTTGCTAAGCCAGTTAAAGCTGCTAACTGGATAGTCCATTTAGTTGGATCCCAGTGGTACCATCTAATACCATTACGGTAGTCAAATTGAAATTTATGATGAAAGTTATGATAACCTTCGCCGTGAGTAAGAATAGATACTATTAAGCTGTCTTTAGCCGTTTTATCGAGAGAATAAGGTGTTTTACCTAAAGTATGACTTAAAGAATTAACTAGAAAAGTTGATTGTTGAGTTAAGAAAATACGCAATCCACCAGCTATAACAATTCCTAAGAAAGCACTTCCCATGGCCCAGCCCACCAATAATGGAAGAGCGTAACCCACAGCAATTGCACAGTAGATGTAAAAATTGTGCTGAAACATAACAAGTTTATTTTTTTCAAGATCTGGAGCTGAAATTGGCAAGCTCACAGCTTCGTGAGTCATCATCCAACCTATGTGAGCATACCAAAAACCTTTTTTAATAGAATATGGGTCACGGTCTGTGTCTTCGTACTTGTGATGTATTCTATGATCGCTCGCCCACTTTAATGCCGAACCTTGAAAGGCTCCTGAACTTATAAATAAAAGTATCCACTCTAAAATTGGGTGAGCTTCAAATGATTTATGAGCAAAAAGCCTGTGAAAGCCCATTGTAATACTTAAATTAGTTAAAACAGCAAAAACCAAACCGAATAGGCTTATGTTAATAACCTGATCCCAAGAGTATGAATTCGAGAACACAAGATACAACACCAACATCAATACCGAAATTATCGGATTTAGAATAAGAAATAAAGTAACCGACCAACAAATTTTTTTTAATTTTACAGACATATTAATATTTATTTAAAAACTATTGTTTCCAAATACCTTCATACAAATAAGTATATTTGTCTTCTACAACTACTGCAGAAGATTTTTTATTAACTCTTGATAACTGGACCTGTTTAGCAATTTCTTGATCTGAGTTCAAATAGAAATGCTCAGCTGCGCCTAAAGTACTAAACACTTTAAACTTTTTTAAACTAGCAGTTATATAAAAATGAATCTTGTCGAAATCTTGACCTGCAAAAGATGATTTTTGATATTTTTCGTATTCCCAAATAACTTCTCCTTCATTAACTAAGGCGTAGTCGCTATTAGAATCTGTGAAATCAACTGCTAAATCTTTAAATTTGTTAACCACTTCTTGGCGCACTTCTGGATTTTCTATAAGATTTTTAAGGAAGGTTTTGCACTGGTAAGTACTACTACCCATGTAAACGCAGGCATAATTTTGCTGGCGATAGCTTTGTAAAAGTTCTTGGCCCACAGCTGTCGAAGCTACTAAGCGCACATGATGCTGAATTTGCTGCAATTGCAACGCAGATTCATTAAAATAGTAACTGCCGCGAAAATTAGGCAGCTCTACGGCTTGCAAACTTAATTGGATGAATAAAACCGATCCCAATATAAAAAAATTCTTCATAGAGAAACTCCGATTAAAAACTACTCGCGTATTTTTTTATATAACAAGAATAAAGAAATACACAAAACTATGACTAAAATAACTTGCGTAACTAGAAATGAAAAGCTGAGCGGCATGCCGAGCAAACCAAACAACGAGCTCTCGTGCGCTTTTAATAAATTTTCTACAGCTTTTGTTCTTCTTATATTACCAGCAGTATTGGCCGTGAAATGCATGAAAGCCGCTTGATCTAATTTTTTTATTAAACCTTCATTTGGAATATCAAAAATAGGATCTGTTTGAGACATAGGTTCAGACTTAATGAGTTCTGAATATATATCGCAGTTAACGGTAAATTGAGTACCGAAATTAAAATTATTAACGCCTATTTCTTGTCGAATAGCTTCTTCGTAGGCCATTACGTAGTCTAAGCAACGCTCTTGTAATTTCTGCTTAATTTTTAGTTGATCTTTTAAAGTATCTAAATCTTTATATTTTTCTTTTTGATCTTTTAACAAATCAACTGGTGGCCACTTGAAGGCCCTCAATTTACGCAAATCAAAGTTTCCGAAACGAGTCATCACGCTCGTTTTTGCTTTTTCTTCAATAGTTATATGACCTGGAGGATAAGGTTGTTCAGCTCCTGGACGCAGCACTGGAGGAGCGCTATTTGGTGGTGAGGTATTTTGCGCTGGCGCTGGCGCTGCCCCTGCACTTGTTGCATCAGCAGGAGTGACAACTGGCTTAGCTACTGGCGGTGGATTTGTAGTTGGTAGCGTAGGAGTTGCTGGCTGAG
>JBEBIK010000246.1:0-3811 GCA_040080445.1 Pseudobdellovibrio sp. | reverse complement strand
CGATGAAATTTGTATTACTAATGCCAATCGTCAGTTACATGCTATTCAGGGTTTAGTTGGTCAGAAAAAAGCTAATGTAATGGCAGAACGTATTAAAAAAATTAATCCGCAAATTAAAGTTGAGTCTATTCCGTTATTTTATAACAAAGACACTTCAGAGCAAATTTTAGCTCTTAAGCCTGATTACATCATGGATGCTATTGATAACTTAACCGCAAAAACTCATTTGTTAAATGCGTGCAGAGTTCAAGGTATCAAAGTTATTACTTCTGGTGGTGCGTCTGGCAAGATGGATCCAACTCGTATTAAAATTATTGATTTAGCTAAAACTAATATTGATCCGCTTTCGCATGCGGTTCGTAAAATTTTACGTCAAGAGTATGCTTGGCCACGTGGTCAACGTCAGAAGTTTGATGTGCCTTGTGTGTTTTCGGATGAAGTTCCTGCGCAACCTATTGAATTAAAATATGATAACGGGCTGGGCTTTAAATGTGTTTGTCCGCAAGGCGAAATAGACCCTCATGGTTGTATGCATCGTTCAGTTATTTACGGAAACGCAGGCTTTGTAACAGGAGCTTTCGGACTCGCCATGGCTTCTTGGGTTGTGCGTGATATCACTCAAAATTCTCAGGCAGTAGTAACTCAATGAGTATTATAATTTTCTTCGGATTTGCTCTTTTTATTTTTTTATTAGGGGCTACAGTTGTTTCTGTAACCTTCTATCACTGGTACAAGCTTGCTAAAGAGGCAAAGCATCAAAAAAAGCTTGCTGAAAGCGCTCAGTAAAAGTAAGTTCTGGCTCTTAAAAACATAAGGGGCTTCATATGAACATTACTCAGTTTATCGATCACCACTATCGCCATTTTAATGCAGCCGCTTTAAAAGACGCAGCTAAATCTTATAAAGAATTAGTCGATGGCGGCGGTAAGATGTTAGTTACCCTTGCGGGTGCGATGAGTTCTGCCGAATTAGGTCTGTCTTTAGCTGAAATGATTCGCCAAGGTAAAGTTCACGCGATCTCTACAACAGGCGCTAACTTAGAAGAAGATATTTATAACTTAGTGGCGCACGATCACTATGTGCGTATTCCAAACTACCGTGATTTAACTCCTGAAGATGAGCAAAAACTTTTAGAGCGTCACTTAAACCGCGTAACTGATACTTGTATTCCTGAAGCCGAAGCTATTCGCCGCATTGAAGATGCTATCTTAGAAGAATGGCAAGCCGCTGAAGCCGAAGGTAAGAGTTATTTTCCGCATGAGTTCATGTACAAAATTTTACTCAGCGGTAAATTAAAACAGCATTACCAAATTGATCCTAAAAATTCTTGGTTATTAGCTGCGGCTGAAAAAAACTTACCTATCATCTGTCCAGGTTGGGAAGATTCAACAACTGGCAATATCTTTGCTGGTCACATAATCAAAGGTGATATCAAAAGTTCGCGTACAGTAAAATCAGGAATTGATTACATGATTTATTGGGCGGAAGCTTACAAAGCAATGTCTGCTAAAAACAAAGTCGGCTTTTTTCAAATTGGCGGCGGTATCGCAGGTGACTTCCCAATTTGTGTTGTTCCGATGTTATCTCAAGATTTAGGTTACGAAGATGTTCCGTTATGGAGCTACTTCTGCCAAATTTCGGATTCAACTACTTCTTACGGTTCGTACTCAGGTGCGGTACCAAACGAAAAAATCACTTGGGGTAAGTTAGCTATTGATACTCCTAAATTCATCGTAGAAAGTGATGCTTCTATCGTAGCACCACTGATGTTTTACTACATCATGGGAATGTAATATGAGTACTGGCAAAGTTACCGGATTATATATTTATCCTGTTAAATCTTGCCGTGGTATTTCATTAACAGAACTTCAGATCGGAGCTCGCGGACCGCTACACGACCGCGAGTGGATGTTAGTCGACGAAAATAATCAATTTATGACATTAAGAACTTTTGCAAAAATGGCCGAAATTAAAACTTCGGTGCAGGGTTCGTTTTTGCACTTGTACGCAGGCACCAATAAAATTTTAGTTAATTTTACTGAAGAGTGTGAAGTTGTTGAAGACGTCACTATCTGGGGCGAAACTTTTAAAGCAGGTATTGAAAATAAAAGTATTAACGAAGCGCTCTCAGATTATTTAAGTAAATCTGTAAAGCTCGTTAGATATCAAAGCCAAAGCTTCAGAGATTTAGAAGAATCTGCTACCTCAGTAGTAAAAGAAACTACATTCACTGATTCTAAACCAGTGCTTTTTGCCAATATGGCTTCCTTAGCTGATCTCAATTCAAAATTAATAGCTAAGGGCGAGGCTCCAAGCGTAATCGAGAGATTCAGAGCTAATATCATCGTCGAAGGTTTTTCTGCTTACGAAGAAGAAGAAGCTTCTGAAATTAAAGTTGGCAGTGTTGTACTAGCTAATCCTAAGCTCTGCGGGCGCTGTCCGGTTATAACTCAAGATATTGAAACAGGCTTAGTGGTGTCTAAAGCTACTCTTCAGACTTTAGCCGAAGACCGAAGAAAGCCAGGCAGTTCTAAAATTGCTTTTGGGGTTTATTTAACTCCAGCGTCAACGGGAGTTATACGTATTGGAGACTTTGTAAGTTTATAGCTGTTCTTTAATAATAGAATAAAAAATTCTAAAGACTTTCGAACTTTTTTCTTCTCTTCTTTTATTTAGTTCTATTAATCTTTGCATTTGCTCTTCCGTTACGTCAGCAAGCCTAATATTAGAAGTTGGTACACAAGAGCTTCCATCGGTACGACATGAGTTGCGAATGATGCGAGAAATCTTATCGAATATCTCAACATTTAAATGATGTTCAGGGTTTTCAGGTAAAGTAGCTAATATGCCCACTTCGCGATTTAAATTCTGGCTACGATAGTCCCAATTGTAAGAACCAATAAATAAGGTTTGATCGTCTACAAAAACCATTTTGGCGTGCAAAGTATCTGGCCCTTGGTATTCATATATTTCGGCACCTTGATTTAAAGCAATATGACGACTTTTTTCGTAACCCACATAAGCTGCGGGTCCATCGTTAGAAGCTTTTGAATTTGTAAATATCTGCACCTTTACGTTTTTTTCTTTTAGTTTTTTAAATAAGGCTTCGTGTTCTGGCGTGATGACCAAGTAAGGACTCACAATAATCACATGTTTTTTAGCATTTGAAATCACTTCGTATAAACGAGCTGCAACGTTTTTTTCAGGTTTATCTAAATTAGATTTTTGTGTTTTTACATCATCATGTAAAAATTCGACGTTCGAAACTATTATACCTTGAGCTGCCCAATCAAGAGCATAATACTGAGCTTCCGCCTGTTGAGTTTTATAGGTGATAATAAACTTTTCGAACTTCTTCTCTTCATCTAGAACTTCTTTAATATAATATTTTTGTCTAGATTCGCATTCTAATGTATCGTTGTCGCGACCATTTTCTTGGTAGCGGCAGTAATCAGACGCTAGTTGTTCTTTCGAGTAATCATAGAGTCGGGGAATTGAAACAAATTTAGAATTCCAAAGGTCATCAAAATACCCTGCGGCATCATTAACTGCTTTACTTTCTAATACCAAAACGTCGCTGTCTTCAAAGATAGGTAAGGTCTCGCCACTGTCGGTTTTGCTGTATCTACCGAAGTAGCCATCGCCAATATTGCGTCCACCAGAAATCAAAAACTTGCTATCTACTATTAAACCTTTATCGTGCATTCGCTTGTTGTATCTAAAAGGTCTAAACAGATTAAATGTGTTGTAAACTTTAATTTCAATATTAGCTTGTACTGATCTGGCCCCGAAAAAGTGGAGTCGATTTTAT
>JBEBIK010000245.1:0-3816 GCA_040080445.1 Pseudobdellovibrio sp. | reverse complement strand
TTTTTAACGAACAAGATGAAGCACGCCGAACTTTTGTAGCTGAACAACGCGAAAAACGCGACGAATACGAAGCTGACGCCAGAGAAAAACGTAAAAATTTTGAAGATTACGTTAAAGAAAAAAATGATGAGTTCAATGCAGAACTTAAAGACTACACAATAAGATACAAAGAGAAGCAAAAACTAGAAGATAACGCTGAGTAATGCTCGATACATTTAAGTTCTTTCTTCATCTAGGAATTACTGGCTTTGGCGGGCCTCTGATGCTGATTCATCAGATGCGTGCGCACTATACTGATAAAACAAAACAAATGTCCGCACAAGAATTTGATCAGGCGTTTACTCTTATTAAAGCCATGCCGGGGCCTATAGCTTTTCAAATGGCTGTTTATATCGGTAATAAATTTCATAAAACTATGGGCGGCCTCGTAGCGGGATTGGCCTTGTTATTTCCGTCATTTTTAATGATGCTTCTCGTAGGCTATTTTTATACGAGTTTAGTGAGTGTTACGTTTGTACACCCAATACTGGATGGATTGTTATTTTCAGTTTCGGCAGTTGTTTTGATGAGTTTAAAAAGCTTAGTGAATACTAATTATAAGTACCTACTTTTTATACCTATTGTAATTATTAATATGTATTTATCGTGGATACATATCGCGGCAGAGCCTATTTTGATTTTGAGTTTTGGATTACTAACCGTATTTGCGCATCAAAAAATAAGTCGACTGCAATTTTTTTCGATGGCTTTTTTATTTGTAGATTGGCCAAGGGTTTTAGAACTATTCAAGATTTGTTTAATATCAGGAGCTGTTGTTTTTGGAACAGGATTTGCGCTGATCCCCGTATTAAAAGCTAGTTTGGTGGATACTCACCAATGGCTTAGTATTAAAGAATTCAGCGACGGAGTTATCTTCGGACAAATGACTCCGGGACCTATTACTATCAGCAGTGCATTTTTTGGCTATCAGATATCGGGCTTTGTAGGTGCACTCGCCTCTGTGTTAGGGGTTTTCTTTATGCCATTTATTCATATGGTCACATGGTTTCCTCATGCGGTTCAATGGCTTTCAAAACAAAAGTGGATTAATGATTTTTTAGTTGGAGCTACGGCAGCCGTCGTGGGTTGTATTTTAACCACCATTATTACTATGAACGTGGATTCTTATAATAAAATTATGTTTTGGATACTTTTTACACTTACATTTGTGATTTTAATTGTAAGACCTAAAACGCCAATTTTATTATTGGTATTTGCAGCAGGCTTTATAAATTTATTGATTAGCCTTACCGCGCTGAACGCGGTCTAAGTGCATGAGCATAGATTGAAGCTCTGAGGTCAGCGCGCCACCCAGTTGGAAGAAGCTGGCACCAATCAACAGGGTATTCTGGCCTTCAATGTTTTTAACATGCTTTACATTTAGCGGTAGCTTTGCAAATTCAAATTTATCGAGTTTAACATATAAATCCACTTCGTCGTCTTTTTTAACTTCAGAACCACCGGCTACAGAAACTTGGCAGCCTCCGAGACTCATGTCTCGAATTTCGGCCTTGATAGCTTTAGTTGAGCCGTTAATATTGCGAATTTCGCAGGTATAAACTACACCCATCGGCATTGAAACGCGAAAGTCATTGCGCCTCTGTAACTGAAATACTTCATCAGGTACTTCAATTGAGTAGTCGGAATTATTACTATTTAAATATGATTTAAAAAAGTAGCGGTCTTCTTTGGTTTGAAAGCTGCATATAATAGGTTCGTTAGAAAAATCGTAAGAACTAAATTTAAGTACGCTAAGTGCTTTTTCGCTTTTACGTGAGTTGATATTAGTTTTAATATATTGATTAATAATTTTAATAGTTATTTCAGTTTGATTATGACCTAAAAACTCAAGCAACTCAGTCATAGAAACTTGGCTTATTTTGTTAAAAAATGTGGGTGTACTCATTATTATTTAACCTGTTTTATCCATGTTACTTCATTTTTATTTTGGTACAAATGTATTATTCTTGAGTTTTCGTACTTTGTGAACTCTTTTAAAATATCAAAGTCACAATTTCCTTTAAATTTAATCGTGCAAACAAAATTTTTAACATCAGAGTTATTATGCCAGTTATCAATAAGACCGAGCAGGCGTTGCGGGGTGCAAATTATATCCGAAAAAAGCCATGTACAATCTTTATATTCGTTTGGTTTAACAGCAAAAGCATCTTCAGAGGCGTAATGAATTTTTGGATTAGAAGCGATTTTTGGGTCTAGCTCAGCTTTATCTATAGAGTATACTTTTTTTACATATTGACTCAAAGCCCACGACCAACCACCTGGGCTTGAGCCCACATCAATAACAACATCATCAGGTTTAAGCTGAATGTAGTTCATACATAGAACTTCCCAAACTTTTAAATAAGCACGGTTAGGTGGAATACTTTTATCTTCATTGAACTCATGCCAGCCCAAAGGAAATTGGCTCTTTGGCGCATCGCAAATAATTAAATGTTCGCTATCAAATAAACCCCAAGCAAAATATTTAAAATTAAATTGAGATGGAACCTGAAGTTCGATTCTTTTAAGTTTGAGTTCACGCAATTCTTTTTTGAGAGATTCAGCAAGCTTGGCATTAGCGTCAGTTTCAAAGTGCACGCCTAAATTAGGCATGCCTTTTAGAGCTTTGATAGCCGCAGATTTATTTTCAAACTGTTGTAAACGACATTGAGACAGCCACTCCTGTGCCCAGAGAGGTTTAGAATTAAGCTTATTTACGATTATATATTTTGAATCTTTAAACAGTATCTCTGTTTCAGATAAAAGGAGCTCGTTTTCGAGCTCCTTTTCATACCTTAGAAAGGGTATTAAAACGTCAAAATTAAGCTGCAACTTTTTGTGCAGGAGAGAGTAGTCCATGTGAGTCTAGTGCTTTCACGCATTCATTCCAGAATGTTTCTTTAGAGTTGATTTCGTAGGCGTTGAATTTAGCTTTTGGGTAGGTCGAGTTATAAAAATGGTCGCAGAATTTATTTTCATCAGTACTGCGTACGATTTTCATCAGCATTGTAAAATGCTGATCACTGAAGGTTTTGTCTACCAGCATCTGTTTTAGAGCCTTTTCTGGTGTCTGGGTTAAAAATTGATATATTAAATTGGCGTCATAATTTGTATTCACGTGAGGCCTCCTATTACTAAACCTATCGGACTGGACTAGACTCAACATGAATGTTTTTAATTCTTTTTTTGTATCAGAATAAGACAAACAACAACCATCTCAAATAGGAAGCAATATAATGAAAATTTTTAAAGTAGGGTTACTCAGTTTGTTTTTATTTGCGCAAGTGAGCTTAGCCAAAGAAATCGGCATAGTGATGCTCGTCCGCGGAAAAGCAGAACGTATTGATTCAAAAAAATCTGAAACAATTAAAGTAGGTACCAAAATTTATGAATCAGATAGAATCGAAACCGCAGAAGAGGCTTATGTTAAATTAGTTATGAACGATAGAAATATTCTTGTGGTAACTGAAAAATCAAAACTCACTATTAACGAATACAAAAGCTCTATGAAATTAAAAAAAGTGCTAATTTCATTAGAGCAAGGCTCGCTTCGTCATGCACTGGAGCAACATTATAAAAAGAAGAACGATAGATACGAAGTTAAAACCGCAACTTCTGGTTCGGGTGTAAGAGGCACTGATTTTATAACACAATATGAGCCTCAAACTGGAGATACAGTGCTTTGCACTTTGCGTGGTCAGGTGAGCTTCGACTTAATAAAAGATGGCAAGCCAGCTGAAACCCCGGTCTTAGCTTCAGCAGGCGAATTTATCAGAT
>JBEBIK010000244.1:0-3834 GCA_040080445.1 Pseudobdellovibrio sp. | reverse complement strand
GTCTTTAACTTCTAAAACAACTAGATTTTCAGATTCAATTGTGACTTCTGGCTGAGCTGGGTTCTGTTGCTCAGCTGTTGCTTGTGCCTGTAGAGATCCCATGGCTGCATTTAATGAGTCTTTTTCATCATCAACAGTAAATTTTAGATCGTTAAAGCTGCCTTCATTAAGATTACGGGTGGATTCAAACTCAGTCTTAGTGGCATCGTCGTATTCATCACCGGCCATCGTGAAGCCCTTACCCTCGGCTTCATCACTCATAACAAAACCCTCAAGACCAATAGAAGCCTCTTGCACTTCTGCTTGATCATCAGAACTAGGTACGTCTTCACCGACATCTCTTAATAGAGATTCTATTAGTTCTTCAGCTGGAGTTTTTTTCTTTTTAGGGCCACTCATATATGTAAATATCGGTTTTGAGACAGAAATACTTAATAGAAATCTTTCAGTATTTTTAGATATTTAGCATCAAAATGGCTCTAACTTTAGTCTAGTCCTGAGTCTTAATGGATCATTTGTTTAAGCTGAGTCAATTGACCCTCAAAAACATTTTTATCCACTTTAAGCAAAGCCTTCATACTAAAGTCTTGGATGGTCTGACTTGATAGCACTGTCCCTGCCAAAGTCGCCTTTTTCAAATCGTCCCATTGTGGGATTTCATTTGAATTCAAGCGCGAGGCTAAAGTCCCGAAGAAACCACCAGCAAAGCTATCTCCTGCACCAGTAGGGTCTACAACATTTTCAATAGGTAAAGCTGGAGACTGGTAGAATCCATGTTTTTTAGAGTAAAGAGTTGAGCCGTACTCACCTTTTTTAACAACAACATACTCTGGGCCAAGTTCAGCTACTTTTTTAATAGCGGTAATGGTGTTCGAAGTTTGAGTTAACATTTTAGCTTCAGCTTCGTTAATAAATACGATGTTTACTTTTTTTAAAACATTTAACAATTCATCTTGTTTTGAATTAATCCAGAAATTCATTGAGTCCATACCAATAAAAACTGGTTTTTGAACTTGCGACAAAACCTGCAATTGTAAAGTTGGATCAATGTTAGCTAAAAATACATAAGAAGCATTTTTATAACTCTCAGGTAAAGTTGGATTGAAGTGTGCAAAAACATTGAGTTCTGTTTTTAAAGTTACTGCTTCATTTAAATTTTGCTCGTAAGTGCCTTCCCAGTGGAAGGTTTTACCTGCAACAGTTTGCATTCCTGTTAGGTCAACTTTACGAGAAAGTAAAATTTCTTTGTCAGCATCAGAGTAATCTTCGCCAACTACACCAACTACTGAAACCTTAGAAAATAAACTGGCAGCAACTGAAAAATAATTAGCTGATCCGCCCAATGACTTCTCAGCTTTTCCAGATGGTGTCTTTACAGAATCATAGGCTAGGCTGCCCACTACTAAAACGTCGCTCATTAGTTCCTCCGATTTTTGAATTAGAAATATCCATTGTTTCCGGACGATCGACTTTCGTAGTTAACTGTCCGCAGGCAGCAAAAATATCGCGGCCCATAGTTCTTCTTAACAACACTTGAGCCCCTAAGCGCATACACTCAGTATGAAACGCTTGCACGGTTTCGTCGCTAGGTCTTTCAAAACCCGAAGCCGGATGTTCATTAAAAGGAATTAAATTAATTTTACATGGTACATCTCTTAATAATTTTACTAATTGTTTAGCGTGATCCAATTGATCCGTAACGCCTTTAAGTAAAACGTATTCCATAGTGATTTTGTCGCCCGTAACTTTGTAGTAACGACGACATTCATCTAATAAATCTTTAAGTGGATATTTTTTATTGATCGGCATAACTTGCGATCGAACTTCGTCGCTGTAACCATTAAGGCTCACCGCTAATCTTACTTTAGCCGCCGACACACGGTGCATTTCAGGAATTAAGCCCGAAGTTGAAACCGTAATTTTTTTACGAGATAAATTCACACCCCATGGAGAGTGAATCACTTCGATAGAACCAAAAACCGCTTCGCAGTTATCAAGAGGCTCGCCCATTCCCATAAATACGATGTTCGAAAGTTTTAAACCTGTTTTATTTAAAGAATCTTGCACCTGCATAAACTGGCCTACGATTTCTTCAGTAGATAATCTTCTTTTTAATTTCTGTTTACCGGTAAAACAAAAGTGGCAACCCATGTTACAGCCAATTTCTGATGACACACATAAAGTTAAACGATCATCTGACGGTATAACCACAGCTTCAATCGAATTGCCGTCGCGCACATCAAAAAGAAATTTCTGAGTACCGTCTATACTGACCAAATGTTTAATGACAGGAGGAAGATGAAAAGTGATTAAATTTTTGAGTTCAGCTCGTAAATCTTTTGAAAGATTTAACATCTGATCAAAATCAGTTACACGTTGTTCGTAAACCCATTTAAAAATTTGCTGCGCACGAAACTTTTCTTTTCCGTACTGCTTTAAATAAGCCTCTAATTGTTCAAGTGTGAAAGAATAAAAGTTAACAGGTTCAGGCTGAACTGTGGTTTCTAAGGTTTGCATCATGGCTCCATTGCTCGCGGGCGGCTCTGCTTACAACAGCAGTCGGGTTCATTCCCGTTTATTATGGGGTCTTTGTATAGAATTCGGTGCCGAATGTAAAGAAAAGCCTTAATTCCCTAAAGTATTTATAGAGTTGACCAATTCAGATACTTCACAAGGTACGCATCCGATCTTGGCCACAACCACTCCTGCCGCAAAATTGGCAATCATACAGGCCTCAGATAGAGGTAAACCAGCCGCCACGCCTAATGCAATGGCCGCAATAACCGTATCGCCGGCACCGGTCACATCAAACACTTTTTTGGCGAAAGTGGGTACTCTTGTGACATCGTTTTGCGAAAAGATGGTCATACCGTCTTTACCTTGAGTTAAAACCACTTGCTTAGCGCCCGTCATTTTCTGTAAAGCGCGCCCCACATGTAAAACACGTTCAGATTGATCTTCAATTGAGTCTTCATGAACGCCCGTTAAAGCCAAAGCTTCATTGTAATTAGGCTTTATAAGATCAACGCCTTTATAAAAATCTGCAAATTTAGTTTGGTGCGGGTCTACCATCAAAAACTTTTTGTACTTTCGAGTTAACTCCACAATCTTTTCAACAAGAGTCTGCGACAACAATCCTTTAGCGTAATCTTCGAGAACCACAACATCACTGTCGGCTAGATTTTTTTCGACCACTGCTAATAAACGTGCTTCGCTCTCGGCCGATAAATTTTTACGAATTTCATGATCAATACGAACAAGATGATGCTGCCCTGTCATGATGCGTGTTTTGCGCGTCGTCGGACGTTTTGAATCGTGAACTAAGTATTCGTAACTTACGCCTGATTTTCTTAGCAGATCTTGCAATATTTCAGAACCAGCGTCAGAACCCACAACAGATACCAACTTAACTTCGCCACCCATGCTCACAACGTTTTGGGCTACGTTTGCAGCCAAGCCTAATCGCTTATCTTCATTTTCAACTTCTAAAACCGGTACTGGAGCTTCGGGGCTAATACGCTTAACTGCGCCCATAATGTATTCATCAACTCCAACATCACCGATCACCAATACTTTTTTGCCTTTAAACATAGTAACTTTTTCAATTAACGACTTTCTAACGATCGAATCTACGTTAAGTGCTTGGATGAAGTTTGACATAAAGACCTCTCTTATTGCATGGTCACTATATGCGAAATTTGTCGCAATATCAAAACCTCATTTATCAGCCTAATTACGTCTCAAAAAGCCAAAAGCAAGAGATACTCGATTACCTATCGACCCTGTTTCCTATCTGGGAAATGCGTTTCTCAGCGAGTAATCCACCTCCAAATG
>JBEBIK010000243.1:0-3840 GCA_040080445.1 Pseudobdellovibrio sp. | reverse complement strand
GTTGGGTGATGTCTCGGTTTAAATACAGCCAAGAATTGCTTCCAACAACCCCATCAGATTCTAATTTGTGATCGGTCTGGTAGCTCATAACTAAAGCGGCTAACTCAATATCAAATGTCGGATTGGTGATGTCATTCTCGTAACCCAAGTTAGCTAATCTAGCTCGTAGATACTTAATTGTATTTGGTGCGTTTACGCCAATTTTAAGTAGTGGAAGATTGCCTGATCGAGGAGCGTTGGCCCAACCTGAGTCTTTCATGGCTTTTAAGTGATTTAAAATTTTTAGTTGTTGAACGTAAAGAGTGTTTTTAGGTTCGATTTGTAAAAACAAATCGTTCAAAGTGATTTGACGATTTAAGTATTTTTGTACTTCTGCTTGCTTAATAAATTTTTTAGCAGGAATGCGAACTCGGTCTGATATATCAGTTGGAAGTATGTGGCCACGATAAAGGTCAGACGAAATTTTAAGAGCCAATTCTGAAATTTGTTGAGCCGAAAGAGCTTCTGAGTCTAAGTACATATCGCGAGGTAAGCCACGAGACTCCGCAGCGCGAACTAAATCTTCGAGTAAATCCATTTGTGCGTGAGCTGCAAAACTTAGTAGTAAACATAAAGTTAAAATTAAAGATCTCATTTGGCATCCTCAATTAAACTTAGCGCGTCTTCAGTTACATTCAGTTTGATTTTATTTTTATTCGATTTTGCAGACTGTAATTTTTGGTTTATTAAATTGTATTGAGTATTGCCTTGAGAAAGATAGTAAATAACCATTTTGTTTTTTGAGTTAGTGGCAATAACTTTTATGCCCTCATCGTCTTTAATCACGTTGTTAACACTCACATTAACGTCTTTAGCAAATACAGATGTGCAGAGTAAGAAAATGACTGAAAATAATAAATGCATATAAGGACTCCGATCAATGAGTTCTTATATGCTAAATTAAGAAAAATTGAAATCTCACTTGAAAAAACAACCCAAGTGTCAAAACTCTAGACACAGCCCTCAAGAAGCTCTCGCGAGTTCTTAGATAAGCTTGAGTCTTCAAGCAAACGCTTAATTTCAGTTTGAGCGAGCACCTTAAGGTTTTCAGGGTACTTTTTAACGAAATTAAAGCTCCCGCAAACACGCGCAGCCACTTGCGGGTTCTTTTTATCGATTTTTAAAATCTCATCACAGAGCCATTTAAAGGTGCTACCATCAGCTTTTTGCATAGCTAAATAGTTGTCTCCGAGAATACCATGAAGCGAGTAAATATTATTCGGGTTTTCAAGGCTAAATGGGGGAGTCGCAGTGATCTTTTTAACAGTTTCAAAGGTATTAGGTAAAGTTGAATTAGCCTGCACCTGAAGCCATTTATTAAATACCACGGCGTCGTCTTTCCAGCGTTCAAAAAAGATGGCCAAAGCTTTGTCTTTTTCAGGTGTCTCGGTTTGGCAAAGACTAACTAAGGCGCTCAATTTATCAGTCATGTTTTTGCCTGAATTAAATTGTTCAAACGCTAATGCCACAGACTTAGAATTTTTAGCATCAATTAAGAAGCGCAAAATTTTATTTTTTAATGCGCGGTCGCCAGATGTGTTCAGTTGATTATGTTTAAAGTAGAGGGTGACAAGCTCATTTTCATACTTAGTAGCAAAAGCTGTAACTAATGTTTGATATGCTTTATGAAAAGCCACAGCATCTAATATATTTTCTTCTTGAGCTAAAATATCATCATCTGGCAATTGCAACATTAAAGCCTTAAATTGCGGGTCGATATTTTGATCATTTAAAATATGGCCTAGGGCTTCAATGATTTCTGTTTTTGGAGTTAAATCAGTTTTAGCATGTGAGCTGCCGATTAATCTTTGGAGTTCTTGTAAAGTCATTTTAAAGCTGGCTTCTCGGCGGTTGAAAGAATCGCTATCAAATTTAATTAAATGTAAAAGCTCAGCCTGAGAAGCTTTCCAATTTAATTTGATCGGAGCCGAGAATTCACGGTTTAAAGAAAGCACTGGCTTTTCGTTTACGTCCGTAAATACAAAAGATTGAGTGGCTTGTTTTAAATGAACCACGGCTTTTTCATCCGAGTTAAAAGTAACATCTTTAGATTTAATAGAAATGTTACTACCTTTTGAATCAATCAAACCAATGAGCAGCGGAATATGAAAAGGTTTTTTAACTGGCTGCTTTTCTGTCAGTGCGCAAGTTTGAGTTAAATTAAGAGTAAATTCTTTTTTGGATGCATCGTAAGCTTCAACAACAGTAACTTCAGGAGTACCTGATTGGCTGTACCATAGTTTAAATTGAGAGAAATCTGCTTTGTTAGGTGTTGCGATAGCATCTGAAAAATCAATAATCGTAACCGCTTGGCCATCGTGACGTTTAAAGTATTCATCCATACCGTGACGGAAGCCCTTTGTTCCTACTATTGTTTGCATCATACGAATAACTTCAGAACCTTTTTCGTAAATAGTAGGTGTATAGAAATTATCAACGGCTAAACAGCTCTCAGGACGCACGGGGTGTGCGTTAGGGCCAGCATCTTCGGCAAATTGGCTACCACGTAGAGCATCAACGTCTTTAATGCGCTGAACAGCACGCGAATTTAAATCTGAAGAAAATTCTTGATCGCGAAATACGGTTAAACCTTCTTTGAGAGAGAGCTCAAACCAATTTCGACAAGTTACACGATTGCCAGTCCAGTTATGGAAGTACTCATGACCTACAACCGATTCAATACGGTCGAAGTCATTATCAGTCGCTGATTCTGGGTCGGCTAATACTAAACGAGAATTAAAAATATTAAGGCCTTTATTTTCCATGGCACCCATATTGAAATCATCTATGGATACGATCATATAAGTGTTTAAATCGTACTCAAGACCAAATCTTTCTTCGTCCCACTTCATCGATTTTTTTAAGGACTCAAGTGCATGGTGGCATCTAGATTGTTTTCCGTGAGAAGCATAAACTTCAAGTTTAACATCACGGCCCGACATGGTTTTAAAAGTGCCTTCAACAACGCCGATGTCACCTGCCACTAAAGCAAATAGATAACTTGGCTTTTTGAATGGGTCTTTCCATAGAGCTTGATGTTTGCCATCAGCCAAATCTTTTTTAGAAATTAAATCGCCGTTTGAAAGTAATACCGGATATTTCTTTTTATCAGCTTCAATTGTGACTGAGTAGCTCGTCATAACATCAGGGCGGTCTAAGAAGTAAGTGATGTTTCTAAAGCCTTCCGCTTCGCATTGAGTAGCAAAAATACCTTTTGATAAATAAAGCCCTGTGCAGGCTTTATTTTCTTCAGGGTTGATGGTCACTATAATTTCTAAAGTGAATTGCTCAGGAGTTGTAAAGATAGTTAATGTTTCTTTTTCAACAGCGTATTCGTTAGCATTTAAAACTTTTTGATCAATTTTAATTGATTCTAATTTCAAAAGTTCACCATTTAGAACTAACGGCGCGTTCTCAATTTTTTCAACAACCTGAGTGGCTTTAACTTTCGTAGCGGTTTCGTGCAGGTCAAAATGAAGGTCAATACTTTTAACCCGAAAAGAAGGAGCTTTGTAATCAGTTAGTAATATTCTTTTCGGCTGATTTGATTCTGTATCTACTTTCATTTTAACCTCACAGGCTGTATTTTTTTGAACTAATTAAGACCGCTGAGACCTTTAGTCACAGAAGCAAGTCTTGCTAAATCATGGATTTTATCTCTAGTAACACCCAGATCCGTCAATGCTTTTTCGTGTGAAGATACGCAAGTGGGGCAGCCGTTCACAACAGACACGGCTAGAGCCATCATTTCGAAGTTCTGCTTGCCGTTTAGGGGCTTAGAAAGAGAGTTCATACGAAGGC
>JBEBIK010000242.1:0-3855 GCA_040080445.1 Pseudobdellovibrio sp. | reverse complement strand
CTATTACAATTGGTCGTGAAGAGGGCGTTGATTTAATTATTCAAGACCGTTCTATCTCAAGAAAACATTTAAAAATTGATTTTGAAGATGGTAAAATTTTTATAAGTGATATGGGTTCGTCAAACGGAACCTATGTCGATAATCAAAAAATTGCTGTCAAAACAGAAGTGAGTGCCGATACTCATATCCGCGCAGGTAAAATCACAATTCAAGTTATTCCACCAGAAGTAAAAAAAGTAAATCTCGATGGCTTACTGAAAAAAAGTTCTAAAAAACAAGACGAAGAAGTTCCAGAGCTGACTCTATCAAAAATTGCTTTTGAAGTTGAAGCGGCTATTGCTAAGGCTGAATTAAAAACTCCTGATCAAGTTCACGATACCGAAGAAATTTATTCGATGGTGAATAAAGACTTTATCAAAGATATGACTCGTCAGCATGAAAGCTCGACAAAATATCCAAGTAAAAAAATTGAATCTTTAGTATTATGGAATGAACAGATTTATAAAGTTCAAGAATTTGGTTATCACGATACGATATCTGTAGGGCCTGGTTATGAAGATTCGATTCATATTCCGTCTGTACCACTCAGATGGTCCTTAAGTAAATACGATTTTCAAGAAGCGGTTTTTCAAGTTCCTAAAAATTTAAATGTTTTTGCAATTCGCGGTCAGCATTTTTTATCTAAACAGCAATTAATGGCTGAAAAGCGTATTAAAGAAAATCAAAACAGTTTGCAAATTCAAATTTCACATTACGACGTTTTACGCATAGAAATTGATGCTCACACTCAACTGTATTTTCGCTATGTGCCCTCAGCCGTTGAACTTGATACTAAAAAAATGTTCAACCCAGATATTTATGTAAAAAAAGCACTTAAGACCTCTTTCTTTGTTCATTTAATTATTGCGGTGTTGATGATGCTCATTCCAGCTGAAAAAATAAAAACTCCACCGAAAAAAGCTCCTGATCGCGTAGCCAAACTAATTGTCGAAGCTCCTCCTGTGGTGATTCCGCCACCAGTGATTGAGCCTCCAAAAGAAGAACCGCCTCCTGCTCCACCTGAAGAAAAAAAGGAAGAGCCACCACCTCCTCCGCCAGTTAAAAAAGTGGAGCCTCCAAAACCTAAACCTAAAAAAGAACCTCCTCCGAAAAAGGAGCCAATACCTGAACCTGAGCCTAAGCCTGAGCCGGTTGTGGTTAAAGTTCCGCCAAAACCAATTTCAAAACCAATAGTGCAAGAGCAGGTGGTGCAAAAACCTGCTGGCAATCCAAAGGCTGATAATAAACCTTCGGCACCAGCACCACAAAATGCTCCTGTTGCGGTTAAGCCAACGCCAGCTCCTCCAGCGCCGCCACCACCAAAGCCTGTTGATATTAGTAAGCTTGGTGCTTTGGCTGCAATGAGTGGTTTAAAATTAGACACAAAAAGTAATAAACCAGTTCCGACAAACGTAAATATTGCAGCCAATACAAATACTAATACGGGTGCAGAAGTTGGAACGAGTTCTATAACGAGCGCATTAAAATCGCAAACTGCAGGATTGGCGCAAAGTAACAGTTCTAATGCCAGCGGCCCGATTAAAACAAAAGGTAATAGTACTGGTAGCGGTTACGGCACAGCCGGATTAGGAACGGGTACTGGTCAGCGTGGAGTTAAAGGTGGAGTTGTCGGCAAGCCTGCAATTTCTTCTGGAAGTGGTAATGGCAGAACCGAAGGTTTAAGTCGTGAGCAAGTTTTAAAATCTATGCAGCCTTATTTAAGCAAAATTCAATCTTGTTACGAACGCTCGCTTTTATCTGACCCGAATTTATCGGGTCGAATTGAGTTTGAGTGGAAAATCACCAGCGGCGGAAGTGTGGCTAATGTTGATATTAAGAAAAACTCTGTGGCAGGCGGCGAGCAGCTAGGTGATTGTGTTTCGGGAGTTATCAGATCGATTAAGTTTCCATCGGCCTCTAACGGCGAAGAAACCAACCCTTCAGTTGGTTTTCCATTCGGAAGACTCTAAAATTACGGCGGGCTCGGAAGCTCGCTATATTCGTTGGTTTTAAGATCTAATAAAAATTCGGTATCTAATTTTTTAACTCTAAAAATTTTAAATAATTTTTTATCTGGCTCAGTTATACGGTCTGGTAAGAGATGAACGTAAATTAAAAATACATTTTCGTCTTTTGCATGACTGAGTGAAGTGTCTCCTGCGTTCGTCGTATCGTTAAGAGCCTCAAGTGAAATACGTTGTAAGTTCTCAACATTAAATTGATAAAGTTTTTGAGACGGATCGCAGTTATCTTCAGAGTTCATTGGAATTTCAGCTACCGAGTACAAATTTAACTCCGGCGGTTGACTACCAGATGTAGGGTCAGACCCTTTGGTTAATTCTTCTAAGTTATTTAATCCATCTTGGTCGCTACCATCGACATACAAATCATTTTCGCTTTGTTTCATGCCGCGAATCTCTTCAATAAAATCGGGTATGCCATCACTATCGGTGTCGTTATTGGTAAGTGCAATCGTCGGTATATCAGTTAAGTTATTTTCTATTTTGTCAGCGGCTCCATTAACATTTGAATCCGCTTCTATAGTAGAGTTTGTAACTACGGCTGTTAAATTTACAATAATAAAATGATTGAGTTCGTAGCGCGAAACATCACTAACTTTTTGATCAGAAGTACATATTTTTCCGGAGATGCCTTTAGCTTGCACCGAGGGTGGTGTTACAACTGAGGGTTGTTCGATTTTAACATTGCCGCAGTTTTGAAACCCTAAAAGAGTTACAGCCGAAATACTAAACAACAGAACTATTTTGAAAACATCTTTTATTTTCATCATGGATTATAGTCCTCTGGGTATCTGTTTGGAGCTTGAATAGGAAATGCTCTGCCGCAAGCTTCGGCCACTTGCGCGCCAGTTGAATCTGCATTAATTTCAACGCATTCAGTGCCTTTCATATAACACGGATGTGGATCATTAATCCAAGGGCAATTAATTGGGTCGCCCGGAGCAAGTTCAGCTTTTTTAACCATTTCATTTGCTGGGCAATTGGATCTATTAATAGTTACATCATGGGTAACACCATTTGGATCAGTGGCTTTAGCTTGGCAAGTTGGTACAGCACCACAAACTGGTCTATTGGTGTCTGGAAGAAAATACTCAGGTTGCTTTGAGTGTTGAATTGGACACTTAGCGCTAGGTGTGGGTTCATGTTTGTCGCAGCGAGGTCGAGTACAAACAATGCAGCCCGCCGTTTTTTTAGGTTCTTCGATAACTTCTTTGTGGCAAAGTTCGCAAATTTCTTGGCAAACGGGTTTGCTATATTCTTTACATGTACTAGTTGTTGTACAGACATTGCGATCGCCATCTCTAACGCAAATCGTTTCAATAACAGGTGGCGAGGAGCATTCAAAAGCAATAGCCCCTTTGGGTGCTTTGTAGTGTTGCCCAGTCATTTCAATTTTTGTGTATTTACAAGAGCCGTTACCACCGCTTAAAGATACGTTAACATTTCTAAAACACACATGAGACTGTGAAGGAACACAGCCAATAGAAATATTTTCTAATTGAATACAGGTTTCTTGAGCATTGATTTGAAAGCTCAGGAAAAAGAAAAAAGAGAAGATAATTAATTTTATATAACTCATTTTTTAAATTCTCCAACTACAAGATTACTGCCCGCCGATGGATCAACCTCAGTAGACACTATAATCTTAACCACATTTAAACGATTTGGAAGTGCTGTTGTGCCGCGTGGTTCTGTTAAGCTAAACACCAAGTAAACATTTTCTTCACCTTTGTGGCTTAAATTGATTTTACCGCCTTGCGAATCAGTGTAATTAAGTCCTTGGCTAATCGGTACC
>JBEBIK010000241.1:0-3861 GCA_040080445.1 Pseudobdellovibrio sp. | reverse complement strand
GTCTAACTTTCCTGAGTATGCCTTGGCTCGTGAAGCGGGTTTACCTTACTTGCCTTGCTGCTTTGTTACTGATTACGACTGTTGGGATGATTCAATTCCGCATGTAACAGTTGAGGAAGTTATTAAAGTCATGAAAGGCAATAACTCTAAAGCCTTTGCGATTTTAAAAACAATTTTAAAATCTAAAGATATTTATGAAGGCAGTCTTGCTTATGATGGCGGATTAAGAACAGGCTTGTTCATGCCACCAGAAGCAATCCCAGCTGATAAAAAAGCTTGGGTTCAGACGCTTATGAACTAGTTGAGAACCCAGTTTTCGGGAGCTGCAAAGCCAGTACCTTCAAATGAATCGGTAACGCCCGTTAAGCCCTTAGGAATTACAATGGCCTCGCGACGGTGGTAAAGAGGAATCATCGAATAATTTTTCTGTAAGTGAGCTTCTATTTTTTTAATTACAGCGTTACGCTTAGTTTTATTATTTTCTTTATCAAACTCACTCAACAATTGATCAAGTTCTTTTGAATTTAAACGAATCGAATTGCCACCAGCCCAGCTGTTTTTAGTGCTGGGTATTTCTTTTGAAGAAAAATACGAAGTAATTGAAGTGTCAGGTGGAATGGGTTGACCATACATTGCTAAATCAAAATCACCATGCGGCACACTTTGGCCTAGGAGCGAACGAGGCGGTTCGTTCTTAATAATACACTCAGCGCCCACTGATTTAAATTGCTCGCAGATGTAGACTTGAATGCTCTCTAAAACTTTAAGACCAGCTGAAGTTTTAAATACAAAACTTAAATTTTTACCAGCTTTTTGACGATAATTGCCTTTACCCATTTTCCAACCAGCTTCGTCTAACAATTTAGCTGCGGCATTTTTTGAGTAAATTGCAGGTTTAGCAGAATAAGCGGGGTGCTGTGGAGATAAAATACTTTCGGCTGCCTGTAAATTATTATTAAAGAAAGCTTTTGCGATTTGAGTTTTATTAATAGAACGGCTTAGAGCTTCGCGCACGCGTACATCTTTAAATACCTCACTCTCTAAATTAAAATAAACTCCCTGAAAAATTCCAGAATTTTGAAAGCGTACAACATAGGGTGATTTTGCCGCTTTAAAATCCTCATCAAATAATAAAGCCGTGTCTGGTGGAAAGCCTACAGCGCTAATTGCGCTAATTTGCCCTGCGATTAAGTTAGCCTTTAAAGCACTAGTATCAGAAATGTGTTTAACAATTATTTGTGCGATCTTAGGCTTTGTACCATAGAAGTTATCATTACGATTGAAGATAACATGACTGCCTAATTTGAATTCGCTCACATAGTAAGGGCCATTATAAAGCGCTCTGTTAGTAGAGCCTGCAATGTAAGTGGTGTTGCGGTCGTAACCTTCAGTATCAGTTTTATGTTTTTCGTAAACTGATTTTTCAATATGCGCAGGTAAAAACGGTGGGAGGTCGCGGTCATAAGACCAATCTTGTGTGGCATAAGTTACGTTGCATGTTTGTGGAGTTTTTTCGCTCCATTCAATTTTTACAATTTTTTCATATACATTTCGTGCTTCAACAGAAACTTTTGGATTTAGTCCAGCCTGCCAGCCCAGTTGCCAGTCGGCACAAGTCATTAAAGTGCCATCAGCCCACTTGGCATTTTTTTTAATATTCCAAACTGCAGCTTTATTATTTAACTTAGGAATTTTTTCGGCCACATCGGCAACAACCGAACCATCCGCACCGCGCTTAACCATATTACGTATAATAAAAGGAAGTAGCGCTTGGTTCGAAGCTAACTGCGAAGTGATCGGGTTAAAAGTGGACCATTCTTGAATAATTCCAATATTTAAAGAACTTTGAGCTGCAAAAGCTGAATTCGAAAATAACGCACTTAAAAGACTAACAAATATAAAGAAATGTTTCATTTTGGCTCCCAAACTATGACTTAGGTCAAAGATATGAATAAAAATTAATGTGCTTTTAATCAAGTATTTAGCTTTAATATATACACTTAAAAGCACAAACAAAAGGAGAGTTTATGAAAAAACTTTTATTAACGATCACGGTTCTAGTTCTGTCATCTACAATAGCCTATGCCGATATAGCTGCCCCTCCCGCAACTGCAAAGAGTAAAGAAGATATCAAAGAAGAAATCAGATCTCACATCGAACAAGTTAAAACAGCCTGTGCAGCAGACGTAGCTACAACTGGTTGCACTGGTGAAGGTCGCGAGATGATGAAATGTGTTAGAGAGTACAAAAAGAAAAACAAAGATTTTAAATTAAACGAAGACTGCCATTCGGCAATGAAGAGCGGTCGCGAACTTAAAAAAGAAAGAAAAATGGCTCGCAAAGAACATAAAAAAGGTAAAAAACACGACGATAAAAACGATGACGATAAAAACGATGATGACAAAAATGAAGAAGACAAAAAATAATTAATTCTTTTTAAATTCAAATCTCAAAAAGACCCAAAATGTGTTTCATATTGGGTCTTTTTTTTGCCTTTTTATCTGTAATTTTAAAGCTTTACGCATTATTACTTAAGTCTGGGTTTAGGTTTCCCGATATAAAGCGCATACGACTAGATGACAAAATATTAAGCAATTTGTACGGCATCTTTGAGCAGCACTAGGAGACAACATGAAGATCACAGAAGTTAAGATATTTCCGGTTAACGAGGATAGGCTCAAAGCCTACGTAACCATCACAATAGAAGCTTGTTTCGTTGTGCGTGACCTCAAAGTCATTCAAGGCCCTCAAGGGCTCTTTGTCGCAATGCCCAGTAAAAAGCGTAAAGACGGGCAGTTTCGTGACATAGCCCATCCATTAAACCAAGAGACTCGACAACACATCGAGGATATGGTTTTTGAAGCATACGAAAATCAATTAAGGTCTATGGGAGAAACTCTTATCAACCTCAAAAGGCAAAAAGCTCCTACGAGCTTTGGGCAAGATGAAGATTGACGAGAAATTTAGCAACTTGAAGACACTTTATATATTCTGAAGAAGCCCTGCTCGGTGAATCTTTCGAAGAAAACCCGTAGATAACAGCCCAGATTGTTTAAAAGCACTCTGGGCTTATTTTTTCTTGCCCTTTACTCTAATTTTCATTAACTTCAATTTTACGTTTATTCATGTTGGGGTATCGCCAAGTTGGTAAGGCAATAGATTTTGATTCTATCATTCGAAGGTTCAAGTCCTTCTACCCCATCCAAATTCAACCGCTTTACAGGCGGTTTTTTTATTTGTAATCATTAATTTCTAAATAGCTAAAAACAAATTGGCCAGTTGTATAAAAATGAAACAATCTGGTTAATTTATTTTACAATAGTTTCCTAGTAAACTATATTTCAATTCAAAGGTTCTTTTATGGCAAAGATACAGAAACTCAAAGCTAGCGACTTAAAGTCACACATCGGCTATCACTTGCGAGTGGTTTCAAATGCGGTGTCGCACTCGTTTGCACGAAAACTTGTGGCTAGTGAGGTTACGGTGGCTGAATGGGTTATCTTGCGCGAAATGTACTCAAGCGATTCCACCACTTCTCCCGGAAAAGTTGCTGAGCTCACGGGTTTAACTCGAGGAGCGGTATCAAAGCTCATTGAACGGCTACTGACTAAAGGTTTGGTCACTCGTTCAGAGTCATCAGAAGATCGTCGGTACCAGGATATTAAGCTTACCCCTGTGGCAATCAGGCTTGTTCCTAAGATTGCTGGCTTAGCGGATGAAAATGATGAGTATTTCTTTTCAATATTAAATGACGCTGAAAAAAAACGTCTTATGAAAACACTGATCAAATTAGCAGTGTCACATAAGCTTAAAGCCAACCCTATTGAATAATAAGGAGAAGTAGAATGAGTCAACTAACCG
>JBEBIK010000240.1:0-3872 GCA_040080445.1 Pseudobdellovibrio sp. | reverse complement strand
CTTCGAATGGAGGTTTTACGCTTACAAAATTGGTTAATACAGACTGCGAATTCATTGATGTTTCATAGCATGTTTTTTATAAAAACATTAATGAATTCGGTTAGAATTAGAACTTATAGGTTGAATGATAACCAAATTAGAGCTGTTTATAACCCGAGAGTTGTATTAAAGCGCTTTAGGCGTCGTAGAGTTTCTTCCTGAGGATCAACCCCGGCAGGAGTAAAATCTCCCTCTCTTAGCCCGTTCTGTTGCAAATAAGAACAGACTACAGATTGAAAGTCTGCAACCGGCATTTCTTCGTTTTCAAATTGAAACTCAATTTCAAAATTACTGTTGATATAAGTACTGCCAACGTATAGACGTACTTCACCTATAGAAACTTCAATTTCTTTTTTGTCTAATTTCAGTTTTGAAGTCCACTTTTTCTTAGTCGACAAATAACTCGCCACAAAAAGCCAGCGTGGAGTCTGAGGTACTGCCATAAGGTTTTCAAGTAGCGGAACCGGCAAAGCTTTTATAAATTGATCGAATGATTCAATATTATGCTTAACCTCTGCTTCAGATCCATTTGTAATTAGATTAAGCTGTGAATTGACTATGTCTACGAAATTTTGTTTTGTTTGCTCATTAATTTTTAACTCACCGATTTTTTTAACAAGAACATTATACTTCCAACCCTGAGCACATTGGCTTGCAAGGATATTAGTTTTTGTATTGGCTTGTACCGTATACTTTGCGTCGCTAACCTTAAGACGAAGTTTAAATCGGTTATCATCTAAAAGAAAATGCTGACCATCATAAATATCAACGTAAAAATCTTCACGATTTTTTTCTTTAAAAACATTGCGATTTAAAATAGCTCTTGCCGCTGCTTCGGTAATTTTAAAACCTGCTTCAGTTTGTTAACTTAAATATCAGCAAATAAATGAACTTATTCAATATAAAAGACCAGCCTAACAGAATCTTAAAATAGTGACCTGTCTGCAATATATTTGAGCTTGAAATTTAAAGCCAGAGGCGTAGTTTAATCATCATGAAAAACCTATTTTTATGTTTAATCTTCGTTTTAGCTTCTATAACCGCTTTTACTGACTCTATAAAGCCCGTTGAGTTTCCTGATCAGTTCGATACGAAAACCGCTATTAGCGAAAACACGCAATGGCTGATTTTCAGTGAAGACAAAGATATATCAGATAAAGTTAATCAGGCCATAGTTGCTCTAAAGATTACCGATGTAAATTCGCTAAAAGGTGCTTATGTGGCCGATATCTCAAAAATGCCTTCGCTTGTAACTTCAATGTTTGCTCTACCTGAAATGAAAAAATATAATTTTAAAATTTTACTCGACCATGAAGGCGAACCTACAAAAAACTGGCCGCGCCAAACTAAAAAGGCGTCTTTAATAAAACTAACTAAACTTGAAATTGCAGAAGTTAAATATACGGATTCAATAGACGAAATTAAAAAATTTCTGCAGCAACAGATGCTGGTGAAGAAGTAGTATACTCTGAGCAGATAAAAAACATATTCTGCCCTTTAGATAATGTCTGATTTAATTTAGGAAATAACACACAACCCGCACGTTGCGCCAATATTGGGCCCGATGGGCTTAGACCTAGCATCTCACCTTTTTTGAATTTTGCAAAATTACTCCACATCGTATCGAGCTTAGAATTATCTTCAGGTGCAATCATTCTTTCGCTGATTTCAAAAAGCGGAAAATTAAGTTTACCTACAAAGGGAACATTCATTTGCTCATAACTCTCAAAAGTTTTTAACTTTTCAATAAAGTTAGTACAAACCAATAGCCCATCGTTAAATCTTTCGCCTGTGACTCCAATTTGCCCAAGCTCTAGCGCTACACCAAAACGGCCACGACCACGCAAGTACTCATCTGTCGATAATCCCTGACTATCTCCAATGTTATCAAATTGCAGCACCGCCGGAAAATCTGAATTCATTAAATTTATATGCGAAAAGCAATTTTGCGAAGAGTACTGAAAAATAAAAAAAGGATTTTGAGACAACTGCACCGTTTGATGAAGATCGATTAAGTAATCCACTTCGTTTAATAAATACTTTTCAATTTCTCGCGCACGCTGTTCTTCAGGCGATGAAGTTGGCGTTGGGCCAAAGCAGCGGTTTAGATCGATTTCTAAAAATCTTTTATTAGCATAGGCCGCGCGAAGATTACCAAGGCCAAAAAGAATTTCGTAATCGGGAGTTAACGTACCATCTAATAAACTTTTAATAAGTGTATTTAAAATTGGTAGCCCAATCACTTCATTGCCGTGAACTAGGGCTAAAAAGCCTGCCTTCATTTTTTTGATAGCTCTATTAGGTGTGAATTTTAAGATATCAGGGCCTGTTTGCACAATTCGACCAAAAGCCGACTCTACGCCTTCAAAGGCTTTAAATTTTGCAATTTCCGTGTCTAAATCGAAAGGGAGTGTACTCACGCTATTATTTGTATTAAAGCCGCTTTGCCTAATCAAGAAAAATGTAAAATCTTGTTATAATTCCACGGTATTTATCGAAAATGCTCTATTACTAGGATTCTAATTACTGAGGCAATTTCGGCGTGATAACGATGTCGACACGACGATATTGTGCTCGGCCTTCTTTTGCTTTTATTTTTTTAATTAACTGGCTAAACTACCCCACATGACAGAACTTAAAATCATCGACACAATCATAGGTCAAGGTAAAGAAGCCATTAAAGGCGCACTACTTTTATGTCATTACGAAGGCTTTCTTGAAGATGGCAGTAAATTCGATTCGTCTTACGATCACGGCCGGCAGTTTCAATTTGTGATTGGCTCAGGTCGTGTTATTAATGGATGGGATCAAGGTCTAATGGGAATGCGTGAAGGCGGTAAACGCACTTTGCATATTCCAGCAGAGCTGGCTTATGGCGAGCGCGAAAAGCCCCGCATACCCGCTCATTCCAATTTAATATTTAATATCGAATTGTTTGAAGTGCGCACACGCGATTAAAAATCGCGCCACCATTTTGAATTAGGTCTATTCTCTCCTACCCGCACCACTTCTCCGATCAAAGGAGTAATAATATCTTGCCCCAGCTCAGCACCTTTTATTAAAACTCTCTCGATAGGCTCGGTCCAAGGGTGCAGAGAGAGTATGAACTTACCCCAATGTACAGGCATTAATACTTTTGCATTTAAATCACGAGCTACTTGAGCTGTCTGTTCAGGAAACATATGAATATAGGGCCAGTTTTTTCCGTACTGCCCGCATTCAACAAGAGCTAAATCAAAAGATTTAAACCTTTCACCAATTTTTTTAAATTGGTCATCGTAGCCAGAGTCTCCACCCACAAAAATTCGGTAAGTTCCGAGTTCTAAAACGTAAGAAGCCCAAAGTGTTTTATTACGAATGAGCCCACGGCCCGAAAAATGCCTAGCAGGCGTCGCTGTAATTTTTAGAGAGGTGCCAACTACCTTGTCTTGCCACCAATCGAGTTCGGTAATTAGATTCGGATCAAAACCCCAGTACTCAAGATGCTCGCCACAGCCTAGCGGACAGATAACTTTCTTAGTTTTATTTTTAAGAAGGCTAACACTTTTAAAATCGATGTGATCGTAATGGTCATGAGTTAAAAGTAGCACATTAATCTCGGGCATATCTTCAACACTGTAAACGTCAGAGCCTTTAAAAGATTTAACGGCAGTCGAAATAGGAGATGCATGCCCACTAAATACTGGGTCTACCAAAATATTTTTTTGTTGGTATTTAATTAAATAAGAAGAATGGCCAAACCAAACGAGTGCTGGAGTATGATCATCAATACTATTTAAATTAGTTGAACTGATGGTAGCACTTTATTAGGCGAAATATCTTTAGGCTTAGGA
>JBEBIK010000239.1:0-3890 GCA_040080445.1 Pseudobdellovibrio sp. | reverse complement strand
AATAATAACTGCACTTGAACGAACTAAACTCGATATAGGCTCGCGTTGATAGTCTTTAAAGCCCACTGTAGCATCAATCAATATTAGGTCAAAATTGCGACAAAGCTGGCGATGACTAAAACCATCGTCTAACAAAACCACTTGCGGACGCTCAATCAAACTGGCCAAAGCGGTTTGATATTTTACCGGCCCAGACCAAACTCTGCAGTGCGGGAGCTTTGCTTGTATTAAGCATGCTTCGTCGCCATATAGTGCTGCCGCACGCTCGATATCTAAATTTACTGGCGCTGGTTCTTTGAGGCTGGCTTTGTAACTTTTAGTAATGATACTAACTTTTTGTGTTTTACTTAATTCTTCTGCAAGAAAAATAATACATGGTGTTTTTCCGACTCCACCGAAAGATAAGTTTCCGACTGAAATAACCGGTGCTGAAATTTTTTTTGACTTAAAAAATTTACGGTCATACATATAATTTTTTGAAGCCACAAGTAAATGATAAATTTTTTCTATCGGCTTTAAGCTCATCATAGGTATGATTCTAAACTTTTAGCTACTCTCTGTGTAGCCCCTTTTTCGCCTAGATACTGAGGGATCTTCTTTAAATCCTCAATAACTGACTTGGTGTATTCAGGTTCTGATAAATATCGATCCATAAGATTAAATAGCTCATCTGGGTTGGCTTCAGACTGCTTTCTTTCAGGTACAGCTTCTTTATCTAATATTAAATTTACCAATCCAAAGTATTTAATTTTAATAAAGATTGCGCCAAATACACCCGTTAACCATTTAAGCTTGTACATAATAACCATTGGTTTTTGCAACAGGCCCACCATTAATGTCGCGGTACCAGAAGCCACCAATACGTAATCAGCCATGCTAATCATTTTATTTGGATCGTCCTGCAATAGTATATAAGGCGATTTAAAATTATCTAATCGATCTAACATCTCCTGTTTTTTTATGGTTGGCGCCACTAAAATAGCTAAACGCAAATGATCGTATTTTTTAAGAAGTCTTTTGGCCACCTCAAGTTGTATATCTAAATGCTGATTAAGCTCACCACGCCGAGAACCTGGCATTAAAGCCAAAAGCTTTTGGTTTTTAGTTATGCCGTACTTCTCTTTATTAAATTGTATTTTTACTGGATCAAGCAATTCTTCGCTAAATTCATCTAAAAGTGGGTGGCCTACGAATTCATAAGGCACACCACGAGATTTATAAAAATCGGCTTCAAATGGAAAAAGTAAAAAAGCTTTATCACAGTATTTTTTAATAGTCTCAACACGGCCTTTGCGCCATGCCCAGACTTGTGGGGATATGTAATAAACACTTTTAATTCCGAGAGCGTGTAATTTTTTAGCCAGCATTAAATTAAATTCGGGATAATCCATCAAAATAACAACATTAGGACGACGCTTTTTAGCCTCTTCAACTAAATTATTAAAAATTGCTTTAAGCTCGGAGTATTTTGCAAAAATTTCAGCTGCACCAACCACAGCCATCTCTTCAGATTTACCTAAGCGCTCAAAACCTAGATCTTCCATAGCATCCGAACCTACTCCAAAGTAAGAGTAATCTTTACCTTGGGCTTTCCAATGCTCCATTAGCTTAATTGCATAGTGAGAACTAGATGCTTCGGCGGCAATAATCATGATCTGAGGTTTCAAAATTATTTTCCTTCAAGTTGAGAAATAAATTTCTCAACATTTTTTAAAGCCAGAGTTGCTTCTAAACCTGTAATTGCAGGTCGTTTTTTACCCAGAATACATTGAATAAAATGATCAGTCTCTTGTGCTAAAGCATCAGTCTTGGCGATCTGTAATTTTTCTACAGTATGAAAGGGCTCATAAGCTATAGGTTTTAACAACTCAGCTTCAAGAGTTGCTGTGTTCATTGCAATAATTTGATGAGCAGCTACAGCTCTGTAATTTCTTACGATCTGTGGACTTACTCTTGAGTTATTAATTGTGACCTGAACAGAGTTTTTTAATTTTAATCTAATTGAAACATCATCGTAAGTATTTTTAATTACTTTTTTTCCGGCTACTTCAAAAGATTCAATAGCGCTTTCAAATAACCAACTTACTAAATCGATATCGTGAATAGTTAAATCATGAAGTACGCTTACATCACTACCGCGAGTTCTGAATGGAGCAAGTCTGTTTATTTCTAAATAACTAACACCAGTAATATTTTCTTTTAAATATAAAAATGCGGGGTTAAATCTTTCAATATGACCAACTGTTAAAATAGTATTATTTTTATCAGCTAATTCACATAATTTTTCAGCTTGCTCTATAGTCGCAGCAATAGGCTTTTCAACTAAGACAGGTATTTTATTTTGTAAAAATAAATGCGCTAAATCGTAGTGCGACTGAGTAGAAGCTGCAATGTGTACATAATCCACTATTCCAATTAAGTCTTCAGGCTTTTTATAAGCCTGAGTTCCTAATTCAGCAGCTATTCTTTCAGCTTGAGGAAATGAAAAGTCACAGACACCTACTAGCTCAGCTTCAGCATGAGCTTTAATCTTCTGTGCGTGAAAATTTCCTAAATAGCCTACTCCAATAACGGCTGCTCGTAGTTTCATATTCTACTCATCTGCCGTTGAAGTCGAACCGCGTGAAATTGCAATTCCACGTTTTGAAGTTTTAATAAAATTAACTAAGTAAGAGATGTTCTCTGATGGAGTGCACTCTTTTTCAATTCGATCGTAAGCTTCATCTAAAGTGGCTGAACCCATAATGACTATACGAATAGCTTTATGAATATTTGAAACTTCATCTTTAGAAAAGCCTTTACGCAAAAGTCCCACTTTATTAGTTGCTCGTACCAGTGCCCAATTACCGCCAGCGCGTGAAAAAGGTAAAATATCTTTATTTACAGTGCTGCCACCAGCTACGAATGAGTTTTTACCAATTCGACTGAATTGATTAAACGCACATACACCACCAATAACAACGTTGTCTTCTACGTAACAATGACCTCCGAAATGAGAGTTATTCGCTACGATAACATTGTTACCGATTTTACAGTCATGCCCTACATGCGAATAAGCCATGAAGTAACAATTATTACCTACAACCGTAGCGCCATCGCCTTTGCTAGTTGCAATATTTAATGTTGAAAATTCACGAATAACATTGTTATCGCCAATGATGAGCTTAGTTGGTTCAGCTTTGTAGCCAATATCTTGTGGCGGACCACCGATAACAGCACCAGGTGCGATGTGATTGTTTTTACCAATCTCAACAATACCGTAGCGCGAACCTATAGTGACATGACCTTCTACAAAAGTTCCACGGCCAATTTTAACTTGGCCTTGGATATTACAGTAAGGTCCTATCTCAACATCATCATCCAATACAACATCAGATGAAATGACACTAGATGGATGTATTTTCATACTACTTTTCTTTATCTACTGCTTTAACTAATTCATCAGTTAAGTCAGAATCTGAGCTCGCGTAAAGAACGATTTGTGCATTTTGATTACTTTGAATAACCATTGAAATGCCTTTTTCTTTCGCCAGTTTTTCGATTACAACTTTCATTTTTTTAACGATTGGCTCAAGTAATTCAGATTCTTTTTTCTGTAATTCACTTTGGGCTTTAGCTGCTAATTGGTTGAATTTTTGCATTTCAACTTGCAGTTCTTCAGCGCGCTTAGCAAAAGCTTCTTCTGCTAATACCGATCTTTTTTTCTCGATATCTTCACGCATTTTGTCTACGTCAGCTTTTTTCTTTTCTAAGTCTTTGTTTCTTTTATCGGCTTCTTTTTTCATCTCTTCTTTGGCTTTTTTACCCATTGCGGTTTTTTCGATAGCTCTTTGTACATCTACATAAGCTAATTTAAACTCCGCTGAGGCGAATGATGCGACCATTAATAC
>JBEBIK010000238.1:0-3893 GCA_040080445.1 Pseudobdellovibrio sp. | reverse complement strand
TCCTTAAGAAGCTCTACAACTTCATTTTCTGACTTAAACCTAAAGAGCTCTAAAATTTCGCTCGCTTCTGTACTCACTCCGATTGCTAATTCTTTTGGAGTGTGAAATTGATTCCAATCGCGCTCTTCGCAGAATGTTTTAATGATGTCTTGTAAAGACTGTATTTGATCCATACAGAATTATTCGATTTAGTGATAAAAATGGCAAATAATAACTTTGAAAATGCGGCTTCGCACAGTATAAGATGCCTATATGCAGCCGGTAGCCCCTAAAATTGCGAGCAAACACCAACCAAGAGGTTTTAGAATCTTGCATGAAGATCAAGATCTTATTGTAGGTATAAAGTCTCAGGGCTTTTTAACCGTGGCTGCGCTGTGGGAAAAAACCAATACCATTCATAATGCACTCGATATGTATGTTAAAAAAGGCAGCGCTCATTCTAAAAAATGCGTTTATGTGGTGCACAGGTTAGATCAAGCCACTTCGGGAGTTTTAGTTTTTGCAAAGTCAGAAGCTGTACAGCAGTATTTAAAGAACGATTGGAAAAATACTTTTAAAACCTACTACACTATCGTGCACGGAAAACTTCAAAATAAATCTGGGATTATCGAAAGTTATCTACAAGAAGATGAAGATTACGTCGTGGCTTCTACCCAAGATAGTCAAAAGGGAAAGCTCGCACAGACAGAATACACAGTTGTTAAAGAAACTGATAAATTTAGCGTGGTTAAAATTAATTTGCTCACTGGCAAAAAAAATCAGATTCGTGTTCATATGAGTGAAGCTGGCTGTCCTGTTGTCGGTGACAATAAATATGGCGATAAAAACACTCGTTTTAAAGAATTAATGCTGCATTCGTTTTCTATTGAATTTACTCACCCGTTTAAAAAAGAACGCCTGCGCGTAGAGGCTCCAATACCAGAACGTTTTAAAAAACTAGTCGATTACGCTTACTGATTGTGCTCTAATTAAAACATGAGAATTCGGCAAATGGCTTTTTCTTCAAAATTAAAAGCTCATAAACACATTTTAACTCTTGAAACTCTCAAGTTTATTGCAGAATACCTTGTTGATGGTAATGCTCAGCAAGCAGCTTTACGAATTGGAATACCACCAACATATGCTTCACGCTATGGAGCATGGCTTAAAAAAAGACCCATGGTTATTCAAGCTTTAGAGCGCGAACTTGATAAAAACGAATTGCGCCAACTTAAAAAATCAATCGCCGAAATCGAAGCTCAAATGGATCAATGTAAAAATATTTTAGGTTTAAATGAGTAGTAAAATATTTATCGATGCCGATGGCTGCCCAGTTAAAGATGAAGTTTATAAAGTAGCCGAACGCTATAAATTAAATGTGGTGTTAGCTGCTAATAAAGCTTTGAACGTTCCGCTTAATCCGTTAATTGAAATGGTAGTGGTATCAGGTGGTTTTGATGCGGCTGATGACTGGATTGTTGAAAACTGCAAAGCCAACGATGTGGTCATTACCAATGATATTTTATTAGCCGAAAGATGCGTGAAAAAATTGGTCAGAGTATTAGGTTCAAAGGGCGAAGAGTTTACCGAAGATAACATCGGTACAGCTGTGGCTACTCGGGAGCTCATGCAAAATTTAAGACACATGGGCGAAGTGCGTGGCGGCCCAGCTCCTATGGATAAAAAAGCTCGCTCAAACTTTTTGGCTACTTTAGATCAAATTCTACAATCGCTTAAGCGTAAGGGAGCTCTATGATTACCCCAGAAAAAGCTGAAGAGCTTTACCGCAAACAAGTGCTTAAAACTTTTTTTAAAAATGGAATGCTTTTGCAGATTCCCACACAAAACAGAAAAAAAGATGTGGTTATGCAAAAAGTAGCTACGCGTTTTCAAGCTGACAAAATGTATACTGATGCAGAACTAAACGAAGTTCTTCAAAAATTATTTGCCGATTTTGAAAAACTTAAAATAGAATTTTTAGGTTCACGTTTTATGAAAAAAAATAAAGATGGTCTCTATCATTTAGCTTAATAGTTATCGGGCTTATCTTTGAGTGGTGTAAATAAATGTTCTAAGCCATTTAATTTAATTTCGTAAACCTGAGCGAGTAAACGACCAAGCTCTCCTTCTGGAAAGCCTTTTCCATGAAACCACACAATGTAGGGCTCTGGTAAATCAATTAAAGCTACACCTTTGAATTTGCCGAATGGCATCTTCATATTAGCAATTTTATATAAATCGTCGTAGTTCGGTTCTATCACTTTTTTATCACTTCAGTTGAAATCGTTTGTTCGCCAATTGTAACATCTAACTGTGCTTGTTGTAAAACCACCGACCATCGGTTATTTTTTTGCAAAAGTTTTTCTAAGCTCGCTAAGAACTTAGCATCAAACGAGTAAATTTGAATATCGCTGGCGCGGTGAACATCATTATTTTTTATGTCGGCAATTAATACCTCAGCGCTTTTATAAGTATATACAACCACTTGCTTGGCTGTTTTACCCGCTTTGTGCAGTTTTTTGGCTGAAGGGTTCCCGATTTCTATCCAAAGATCAATACTTCCGTGGTCTCCCTTAGCCTGAAGTGCAGGAGTATCAGGATCGCTGAGTCCGCTAGCAGAAAATTCAAGATTAGATTGATAACTAAGAGCATAAGCTAAAACACGAGTTAATAAGTAGGGCGGAATTTCTGAAGGGTGCTGCTGAATTCGAAAATCTAATGTTTCGTAAGCGTTACGATCTACGTCTGACAATTCAATATTAAACCTGTAGAGCACCTAATTGTCCTTTACTTAAAAACCACGTCAATGGGTTCTAATGTGGCATTAAGAACAGGAATAGGCAAAACCAATCTACCTATTCTTGCAAACACCTTACGTTTAGTAGGTATCGGAAAATTTTTAATTTCTTTAAAATCAGAAGTATAATGGGCACCACGCGCTATAAAACTAATAATTTCAGCGTGATAGTCATGACGTTTAAGCAATCCGTCACTGCCATAATAAAATCTTTGATATTTTCCGTGCGTATGAAAATTTGGTGGAAATTCAGCATTTATACAAATTCCATCTTCTAAAACTTCTTCGCTCACTTTATATTGAGGTAAAATAAATGGCACGCTTGAATAAGTTGTAAGAGCCGCTCCAAAAAAATACATCGCATCGCAATTGTTCCACATTCGGTATTTAGAAAAACTTTTAAATTTTAATCTATAGTTTTCTGCGATGACTTTATTATTTTGAATAATCTTTCCGGCTTCGAATATACCTAGTTCAATTCCTTTTCTATCAAAAAAAATGACGCGAAATTCTTTTGGATAAATATGAACATGACCAAATGCTGAAAATGTAAAACCTATACCCTTCAATCTTGGAATTAGTCCGCCTAATTTTTTAACATTAATCACGATATAGTGAAGACGGTCCCAGATTTGAACACCACCATAGCGATTTATTGGCACATTAAGATCGGTCATTTTTAAGCCTTACCTTGGGGCAGCACTCCCCATCTTTTTTGATAGTTACTTCAAATACAATCAACACTAAACACAAGCTTGGTGCACTTCCTGCACTATTTCAATCTAACAAGGAGTAATTATGTTTACAAAACGTTTTAAATTGCAGGTTATAGCAATTTTATCTATTATGCTCTCGCACATACCTCATATTGCATTGGCCGAAGCTGTGGTTGCTGACAACCAAATGGTTTCTACGATTGTACTCGTGGATAATTTCAGTCGCGAAAAAGCTCAAGAAAAAGTGATTTCATATCTGAGCAAAGGTGAAGTTCAGCAAAAATTAATCGAAAATGGTATTTCTCCTGACGAAGCCGCTTCGCGCGTAGCCAGTCTTTCGAATTTAGAACTCCAAAAGCTTTCTACTCAAATTGATCAAGCACAATACGGTGGTGATATTC
>JBEBIK010000237.1:0-3894 GCA_040080445.1 Pseudobdellovibrio sp. | reverse complement strand
ATTTTGTTGAGTCAAATGGGGCGCTGTTAAAGGGGTTTCTTGAATCAATATGAGAATCAAAAAATGGCTCGCACAGGTGGAGTCGCGCATTATGAACTTATTTTCAAATTATGTTTAAACTATATAGTTATTTTTTTAGTTTTAAATTTATTATTCTGCTTGTAAGATTCACTTCAGTATTTTTTCAAATCTGAAAAATCATTTTTGCAAGTTTCATCAATCGCTTTTAGCATGTCGTGTATTCTAATTTTCCAAGACCTAGGCGACACGTATGGCCTCTTTTAAAATTTGATCTTTAAGAAGTCTGTGAAGTGAGTTTTTTGTGCCTAAATCTACAGATGTTTTGAGCTTTAACTCTAAAAATAATTGAAGTTTTGCTAACGTCATAAGGCTTGCTTTGGCATTTTCTTCGAATACAACAAAAACATCTACATCGCTTTTATCGTGAGTTTCACCTCTTGCAACAGAGCCAAAAATATAAACTTCTTTTACTCCAAATAACTTAATTTGAGTTTCGTTTTCTTTAATAATTTTTTGCACTTGATCAATAGTAATTTTCACAAAACTCTTTCTGTTTTAATCTGCGCCTAGCTTAATTATTAAACAATACTCTTTAAATTAAAGCCAGCTTTTTTGTGGCATCGCTGTGATTCCACTTAAATATTTTTTATGAATTTTTTTGTAACGTTTTTTATTAAATTTGATGGCTACATGTTTGATATCAATTAAAAATTGTTCAGCCTTCCAGACATTTTTTTTACTAAATCTCCAGTCTGATCTGGAGTCATCCAGATGAGCTACTTGGTACCCAGAAATGCAACCCGTTTTGTCGATGTAGGGCTCGTAATACGAAAGCGCTAGGTTTCTAAGTGAGGTGTAAACTGGTTTTCTGCCATGGAGGCCGCTATCGCGCGATCTTGCAACAGAACCCCATTTATTATTTTTTTTATAGACAAAAATAACATGGTCTAAATCATCTTTGCTTTCAAGGCTCATAACCAATGGTGCAAAGCCTTTGTGTTCTAAAATGGCAGCAGCTAAAAAAGCGGCCTCCATACAATGTGCATTTTTCTTTTTAAGAGATTCGTACGCTGATTTTAAGGTTTCACCTTTTTTTTCAGCGTTATAAGGAAGATTTTTTAAAAATTTCTGAACTTTAATTGGATCAGAATACTTTTTAGCTAAATCTTTAAATACTTTTTTATTCATTCGTCTGCAGGTTAGGGATAAAAACTGATTGTAGCTCAAAACATTCATTTATTGGGGTAAATTGTAAAATAAGTTTGTCTTCAGTTGAGGTTTTATAAATAAAACTCACACCGTTGCTTTCATTGCCTTCAATTTTTTCTTCTTCTAGCTTTATGTCTTTTGATGTAGCACTTTGAGCTAACTTAATAATAGTCGAAATTTTTTCAGGACAGCCCACTTCTGAATCAGGAGTTCCTAGAGACGCCACCTGACCTAAACTTCGTGATGTGGTAAAAATTGAAAAGTTTCTGTTTTTAAGCTCAGCAAATAGTTTTTCTTTATATTCGCTCACCTTAAAACAGGTTTTTTCAGATTGTGAACTGTAGGATTCAATGTAGGCATCGATAACCGATTTAGAATTACAGCTAACTGGGCCCATCGAAAACTCCCACTGACTAAGTGTTTTTGCGAAATTTAAAATTTCACGAGCTTTATCTGTATTTGTTTTAGCCATTTCAGAAGCAATATCGACAACGATCTCCGGATACATTCCCTCGCTTCTAAATTTGTTTTTAGATTCGATAGAAAAATAAACTTCACGACAGTTGTCGGCATTTTTTTTATACTCTGCGATCATAACTTCGACGTCTTTGGTTGAAACTATTTTATCTGCTGATTTCTGACATTCAGCCAGCAGGGTTTCAGATATTTGCGCGGCACCAACAAACTGCTCTTGAGAGGCTTCCTTCGAACTTTGTTGGGCCTTAATTTTTGTTAGCGTTGAATAAGCAAAATAACCTACAATAGCTAGAGATAAAACCGACACAACAACTACTGCGACAGTTTTTTTTCTACTTTTTGTTTTGTCAGATTCAGAACCGGCGTTCATTTAACTACCCGTTCATACTTTTCAAGAAGTCGCCATTGGTCTTTGATTTTTCTACTTTGTCCATTAAGAACTCCATTGCGTCTACAACATTCATCGGCGCTAAAACTTTTCTCAAAATCCACAGGCGTGTTAAGTCTGCTTTTTCAATAAGAAGGTCTTCTTTACGAGTTCCTGATTTATTAATATCTAAACAAGGGAAAATACGTTTTTCCATTAATTTGCGATCTAAATGAATCTCTGAATTACCAGTACCTTTAAATTCTTCAAAGATAACTTCATCCATACGTGAACCAGTATCAATTAAAGCAGTTGCGATAATTGTTAAAGATCCGCCTTCTTCGATATTACGAGCGGCACCGAAGAAACGTTTAGGTTTGTGTAGTGCATTTGAATCCACACCACCCGATAAGATTTTTCCTGATGGAGGAACAACCGTATTGTAAGCGCGGGCTAAACGAGTAATAGAATCTAGTAAAATAACTACGTCGTGTTTGTGCTCAACTAAACGCTTTGCTTTTTCAAGAACCATTTCTGCAACTTGAACGTGACGAGTTGGTGGTTCATCGAATGTCGAACTCACAACTTCACCTTTAACAGTTCTTTGCATATCTGTTACTTCTTCCGGACGCTCATCGATTAATAGTACGATCAATTTAACTTCTGGATGATTTGCAGTGATGGCATTTGCAATATTTTGCATAAGAACAGTTTTACCTGTTCTGGGTGGAGCTACGATCAGGGCTCTTTGACCCTTACCGATTGGCGCCATTAAATCTACGATTCTTGTCGTCATCTCGTTAGGAATATGCTCAAGGCGCAACATTTTATTTGGATAAAGTGGAGTTAAATTATCGAATAAAATTTTGTCTTTGCTGCCTTCAGGAGATTCGTAATTTAAAGAATCAACTTTAATTAAAGCAAAGTATCTTTCGCCCTCTTTCGGCGGACGAACTGTTCCTGTAACATAGTCACCTGTACGAAGACCAAATTTGCGCATTTGTGATGGAGAAACATAAATATCATCTGGGCCTGGTAAGTAATTGTAATCTGGTGATCTTAAAAATCCGTATCCATCAGGAAGAATTTCAAGAACGCCCGAACCAAAAATGTCGCCTAACTTAGCTGCACGTTTAAGAATTTCAAACACCATATCTTGACGACGCATGCCTGCTGCATTTTCAATTCTTAATTTAGTTGCGAGGTCTGTTAATATTTGGATGTTTTTAGATTTTAAATCTTTTGAATTGAGCCAGCTTTTTTCTTCTTCGTTTAAGTTAATGTCAGCTAGGTCAATTTCAACATCATTCGTTGATGAAATGTTTTGAGGTGGTTGCTCTTCATCTCTACGATCAAAGCGTTCTTGTCGGAAATCACGTCTTGGGCCGTTGTTTTGATTGTTGTTGCTGTATCTATTTTGATTATTATTATTGTTATTGCGGTGATTGTTGTTTTGATGACCGCCGCCACCACCGCCGCCGAATTTTCTGAATTCGCGTCTTGGGGCTTCGCCACTTTGTTGTTGTGCAGGAGCTGGATTAGCGTTTGCTGGAGGCGCCGATGCTGTTGGCGCAGGAGCTACGTTTGCATTTTCAATTTTTGGTGTTGGTGCAGGAGCCGAGTTGGCTTTAACTTCTGAGGCTGCTTGAGGTTTTTCGGTGTTTGTAATTTCGCTGTTGTCAGACTCTGATGTGTTCGGTTTTTTTCTTCTAGATTTGGGCTCGATAACGACTTCTTTTTTAGCCAAGTAGGGCTCCTTTTCGGGACTCTTTTAGATTTTGTGAGGTTTTTAAGGGTTTATATCCTTGATTTGTTTATTA
>JBEBIK010000011.1:0-16402 GCA_040080445.1 Pseudobdellovibrio sp. | reverse complement strand
TAAGGCAATGTGTATATTCATACAAACAAGGAGAAAACCATGCGTTTATTTTTGACCACGATCTTAGTAGCTTTAACTTCGACCTCATTTGCCTCTGCAAAGCTTGCTTCAGGTAAATACAACATTGATCCAATGCACTCAAAAGTAGGATTCGAAATTGCTCACTTAGTGATTTCATCAGTTGAAGGAAAATTCAAAACCTTTAGCGGCACAATTACAGTAGACGAAAAGTTCGAAAAAAAAAAATTAGACGCTGATATAGAAATTGCTTCTATTGATACCAGCGTTAATGACCGTGACGCGCATTTAAAAAGTCCAGACTTTTTTGATGCGGATAAATACCCTAAAATGACTTTTAAAAGTAGTGCAATTAAAGGAACTCCTGAATCATTTAAACTAATTGGTGATTTAACAATTAAAGGTAAAACTAAAAAAGTAACTTTTGAATCTGTATACAAGGGCACCGTTGCAGATGCTTATGGAAATCAAAAAGCAGCTTTTGTAGCCACTACAAAAATTAACCGTCGTGATTTCGACCTCACGTGGAGTAACTTGGTTGAAGCCGGACCCATTGTTGGCGATGAAGTTACACTTGAATTAAAAATTCAAGCGGCACTTGATAAACCTATTAAAAAATAATGTAATATGATTTAAAAAGGAGGACTCATGTCAGAGCAAAATAATACCAGAATGCCCGTCTTATTTATCGGTCATGGTTCTCCAATGAATGCTTTAGCCAAAAACGATTACACCGAAGCTTTAAATAAGCTAGGTACCACAATCACTAAACCCAAAGCTATTCTAATGGTATCGGCCCACTGGTTAACAGAAGGCACTTTTATTACGAGCACTGATAATCCTAAAATGATTTACGATTTCTACGGATTTCCCGACGAACTTTATCAAGTTAAGTACCCCGCATTAGGCTCTCAAACTGCTGCACTTAAGATTCAGAATTTAATGAATCAAACCACTGTTAAGTTCGATAACGGCGAATGGGGGCTTGATCATGGTACATGGAGCGTGCTCAAGCATCTCTACCCTGATGCTGACATACCTGTTTTACAGTTAAGCATCGATATATCAAAACCAGCAGAGTATCATTTAAAACTAGGACATGAGTTACAAAAGCTTCGCAATGAAGGTATTTTAATTATTGGTAGCGGTAACGTCGTACATAATTTACGTAATTTTTCTTGGAAAGAAACGGAAACACCTTTTGACTGGGCTGTTGAATTTGACTCTTGGATTAAAGAACAAATACAAAATAAAAATTATTTAGCTTTAGCAAAAGATTATAAAAAAACTCTTGCAGGACAAAAAAGCGTTCCTTCTCTAGACCATTACTTGCCACTTCTTTATATATTAGGTGCAAGCGAAGAAAAAGATAAGCTTAGTTTTATTTATGAAAAAATTCAAAATGGCTCAATTGCTATGCGCAGTTTTAGATTAGGCTAAAATTTTTAATATTTGCTGAGCTTTTAACTTAGTGCCTTCTAATGAAAGATGAATATCGATATCCATCTTGAGTGTTCTCATTAAAATATCTACGGATTGCACGTAATCAGCAGCTGCATAACTATAAACTTTATCAGTATTTTTGTAAGGGTTAGAGCCTTGTTGCAAATGAGAATTTTCGCCAAGCAAATGGCTCCACTTCCAACTGGCATGAGCAGGTCTATTGGTTACAGGTAAAAACATGTGCCCTTGCTCGCGTAGTTGCTTACCTAACATCATCGTTTTTTCAAGATCAGAAAATTGTAAGTGCAACGAAGAGGCGCACTCCCCGTCAGAATATCCATATACACAAACTTCTTTTAGGCAATCGGTCATAATTCTTTTACGTGCACGAAGCTCAGATAAAATAAACTCTAAGCGCGTTAATTGCACACGCATAATAGCGCCTTGAATTTCAGATACACGGGTTGATAAGCCCATAAAAGGCGTAATTTCTTTAAAGAAATCTTTTTTGGTCGGATTAAACTGCGCAGGCCCGTCATGCAAGCAAAATGCTTTTTCAAAACTTTCACGATTTTGAGTGACTAAAATGCCACCTTCACCACAAGAAATATTTTTATTTTCGTTTAAAGAAAAGCAGCCAAAATCTCCAAAGCTGCCTAATTTTTTATTTTCGAACGAACCGCCAATAGCTTGGGCGGCATCTTCAATAAATACTATTTTATGCTCTTTGCAAAATTCAAATGAAGCTTTAACGTCGGCAACCAGTCCATCCATATGAACTAAAATTAAAGCTTTGGTTTTGTCAGATACTTTGCTACGAGCCTCTTCAATATCCAAACTCAAATTTTTATTGATGTTAACAAGTACAGGTATACCGCCAGCATGAATGACCGCGGCTGCAGTGGCTACGAATGTATAAGTTGGAATCAATACTTCATCTCCAGCCTGTAAGCCCGAAGCTAAGAGTGCTAAACTCAACGCATTGGTGCCACTCGAAACTAATAGCGAATGCTCTAAACCAAAATGAGCTGAAAACTCTTTTTCAAAAAGATCGCATTCACTCTCATAAGCACCTTGATAGCGATATAGCCTTTTCTTAGCAAATAATTTTTTGAGAGCTTCAATTTCTTCATCACCAATAAAATACATATAAGAATCAATTTATAAGATTTCACGCCCCTCTGTCGAACACTCCTAGCCACCAAACCAAGAGCTAGACCTTTAGCTAGTGCTCTTTAAACATCTCCTCGTAAATTACCGATAAGTGAATGTGAAACATTTCGTATTTTTTATATTCTTATTCGCATTTGTAAATACTCACGCAGCTGAAATCTGTGATGAATGCGCACCCCTGACTGAGGTCTCTATAACCAATGAAGGTTTAGAAAAAATTCTTGGCAGGTCCATAGATCAAAATTTAAAACTTCTAGATCAAACTGTTAAAAGTCGTGCCGGATTTAAACCACTTAAAATCGACAAAAGCCAATGCAAAACTAAGACTATTTCTGAAGCCTGGAAAAATAGAAAAATTGATAATTGCTTCGGGCTACCAGAGCTTAATGAAGGTGCCGTAGTAGGCAGCAATACCTTATTAAGACCATTTGTTGCTCAACTGGAGGATTTTAAACTCGATAAAATTGATTTTGAATTAGCCGCACCAGTGAAATGTAAAAAATTTGTATGCGACTTCGAAATTAAAGCCAAGTCATTACAAGTTTCTGGAAATTTAAAAGTTGATTATGCAGACAAACCGGAAGAATTTATTCCGTCTACACCTCTTACAATTAATTCTACTTCTGATGCAGACTTAAGATTCTCGGGCCAAGCCTACATTGATCCAAAATCTGGGTTAATTAATGATCTCGCACATATCGACGAACAGAAAAGTAAAATCAAAATGTCACCTGGCTCTCTGATGCTGGATATGAAGATCAACAAAACCTTTGCCAGCAAAGAAGAAGAAATTAGAATTAAAGCTAAAAATTTTCATCGATATGTCCCTATTCATAAAGTCGATGCAAAATACACTGAAGATGCATACAACACAGCACATTGGCACATGGCTATCGAAGCGGAACGTTCTATAGAAAAAAAACGCCAGGCTGAAGGAAAACCAAAGTTAACTTGGCAACAAATTAGAGAGCAAGCAACCGCAGAAGTTGATAGTTCTATAATTGCGAAATATGGATCGATTAAGCAATTTAAAGCTAACTTGAACAGCATTAAATGGCCGAGTAAAGATGACGATCAGGCCACTTACGATTTTATTCAGAACCCACCTCCTGAGTTAGCTGTATTTCCTGATTTAGCTGAAAAAATTGAATTCGCAAAAATTGGCGCCATTGGAGAGAATTCTGGCTTTAGTAATGGCGGAGCCTTCGCACTTGCTTTAACTGCCGTCAATTTAACAAATGCTATAGGCAGTAATCAAATTGGAATTAATGAATTTATACAACCTTTAATTGAAAAAGAAGTTTTGCCAGCAGTACATGCTGAGGTTAATAACGAACTTAAAAATTTAAAAAAATATTGGAATCAAATTTCAAAAATTCCAAATCTCAATGCGCAAAACATGCAAGTTTTAAGTGATCTGCAGAACAAACTGAAAACAGCCTCACCTGCTGAAGCCACCCAAATTCAAATTGAAATAGATGCGCTTAAAAAGAAAATGGAATCGGATTGGATTTCAATTGATACTGAAGTGGCTATTGACCAAAGTACACGTGATGGAAAACTTCTCAGAGCTCAAATCAGTAAATCAAATCCAGCTTGCCAAACTGTACCGAAAAAATTTTCTGATGATGAGGATAGCGATTTCGATGTAAGAACTGATTTTGGAGTTAACACTCTTCAAGAGTTTTTTAATCGTATGGCTGAAAACAAAAATTTAAGTCTCTGTGTGGATTCAAGTGACGCCGTCAGCTGCAAAGGCGGAACTCGTGTGCATATTAAAAATCCACCAAAAATAAGTTGTGATAATGGAGACTTTGTATTTGATATTGATGCTGCAGCATCAAGGAGTATTTTTAATATAGACTTAAAAGGAAGTGTGAAAGCCAAAGTTAATAATTGCAGCGGCTCTCCCTGTATTCAATTTACAGACTCCAGTGGTAAATTTAAGAATGTATTTATTAATACATTCTTCGGGCATATGTTGGATCGTGGGCTTTCGACCGCACTTTCTAAAACAAACAATGTTCCTTTAACTATACCCACAGTGGCATTAAAAAAAGCTCAAACCTCAAAACAAAATTGCAATACCAAACTTGATTGGAATATTGATCCAGCCTCACAATCAAAGCCATAACTATTTTGCTATTTTAATTTTTCTTAGAACTTTATCTAGTGCTTCGGTAACGGCGTTAATTTTAAATGCATAACCAAGACCCGCAAACACCACTAATGAAAGCAATATGCTAAAGAATATATTCAACATTAAATAAAAGATTCCGGATGGCAAATATAGGGCGTTGAAGAAATAAATATTAGCTACTCCACCAGTTACAATGGCAAGGCCCGAAAAAACACCTAAGTTTTTAAAAAACTGCAGATACTCAAAATCACCCACAAATTTTTTAAAGAATATTAAAAGCAAAGATACGTTCAATCCAGCGCTAATGATGGTTGAAATCATCAACCCATGTACTTGCAATTGTGCCATCAATAGCGGAGCAATAATTATGTGTACTGTTAAGCAAATACAAGCCACCAGAGCCGGAAACCAAGTGTTTTTTATAGCGTAGTAAGCAGGTGTAAGCACTCTCACCCCGCTTGAAAAAATCATAATCCAACAATAGGTTTTTAAAATTTCTGAAGTGGCTAAAACATCTTCTGGACCAAATCGGCCGCGACCAAATAATAGTTGCACTACGGGATGAGCTAAAACATAAAGCCCTGCCGCCGCCGACATCGTCATCATTAAGTTTAATTCTAGATAGTGTCGCGCAATAAAACTAAATTTCTGTTTTTCATTACGAGCTAAAAAACCAGAAAGCGCTGGTAACAAGGCCGTGCCAAGACTTACCGATATTAACGACAGTGGTAACTCTACTAATCGGTCTACGTAGTTAATAAAAGAAATAGTTCCTTCGGGTAACGAAGAAGAAAATCTTAAATTGATGATGGTCGTAAACTGCAAAAGCCCCATACCTAAAAGGCCTGGAGCCATATTACGTATGACTTTTATAAAATCCGGGTTACGATAATTAAAAGAAAGCTTAGGAAAATATCCCGATTTAATTAGAGCTGGAATTAGAATTAATAACTGCACCGCTCCACCTACCAACACCCCAATCGAGAGCTGATCTCCATGCACCCCAAAATAAGAATCTGGCAGCACAGTTGAAATAATCATGCAGATATTTAAAAAAGTAGGGGCAATGGCAGGTAGAAAATACTGTCCTAGAGCATTTAGTATACCCATGCTGAAGGCGTAAGAACTAACAAAGAAAATAAAGCCAAACATGATTTTGGTCATTCGAAGAGTTAAAAGGTACTTTTCTTGATCTAGAATATAGGCCGGATCGAGCACTAGATTAAGCAAAGGTTCTGGATATAAAATCCCTAAAGTAGTGATTGTGCCCAAAACTACTAGTAAAAAGCTATAGACCGAGTTGACTAAATTTTGGGCTCTTTTTTGAGAGTCATACTGGGCCTCAACGAAAACTGGTATAAAACTGACCGATAAAGACCCCTCACCAAGAAGGCGTCTAAACATATTAGGCAGCCTAAAAGCCGCATTCCAAGCATCGGTAATACGCTTATCAAAGTAGTAAGCTAACAAGCTTTCGCGAACCTGACCCAATATTCGACTGGTCATAGTACCAAAAGCCATTTTTAGGGCGTTCTTTAAAACAGATTGCTCTTGCTTGTCTGGAGGCGCTATGTTAACTCCTTATATTCGTTTAATTATATATGGAGGTTATCCCTTGGCACAACATAAGTCAGCAGCTAAAAGAGCTCGTCAAGCCGTACGCAAAAACAAAGTTAATACTAACCGTAAATCTAAGGTTCGTACTGGCGAAAAAACATTAATGTCAGCTCTTAAAAAGAAAGACGCTAAAGCAATTCCTGAATTACTTTCTTACTACACAAGCCAAATGATGAAAGCTGCTCAAAAAGGCGTTTTCAGCAAAACAACTGCTTCTCGTAAAATTGCGCGTTTATCTGCACAAGTTCACAAAGCATTAGGCACTAAGTAATTTTAGTTTAATTAAATTCTATGAATTTAAGGCACTCCGAGCTACATAAGCTCGGATTTGTCGTTTTAGGGCTATAGAAACATCATCGAAGCTCGCACCGTAAGTAAAAGTCTTCGTCGTATTTAATACATTCAATAGAGTTACACGCACCGAAAAAAAGTCTTTATCAGATAAAAAGAAATTTAAAATTAGTTTTTTATTAACATCAATTTTAGCATTCGATGAAAATGAAATACCACCTTCACCAATTTCAACGCCACTACCAATGCTCGAATGCCCATCGCACATAAAGCTTACGCCTTTACGAAAAGACTTTCTGGGGTATTTGCGTTTTGCTATATTGTCTAACTCTTTAGCCATATGTACTTATCGGAAGATTAAGCCTCTATCTTGAATTGTCTCAATTTGAGATTATTTCTTCTGTTGAAATTTCTGTACTAAATTTCGAAAAACTAAATCTTGATTTTTGAGTTGCTGATCATTTTTATTTTTTTCAAGCCTACTGAGATTTTCAGACCACAAACCTTGTATTATCATATTGTAATTTTCGAAAAGCGCAGAGGTCTTTGGGAGCAGAAGCACTCGATCAACATTGGCAATAACTGGCTCCAATGCTTTTAGCTTATTCGTAGGAACAGCATTACTGAACGCATCGGCCAAAGCTTTTACTTCTTGCGAAATTGGCACAGCTCTATTGGGCGCACGCAAGTAGCTGCTGTTCTCTGGAGTCATAAAGCCTTTGCTTTTGTAATAAGAATACATCTGATCGTATATGTCCTTATTATCGGGGCTGTATTGAATACTGCTCAAAAATAGAAAAGGTGCATCTTTTCTTCCTGCAAATTTACCCGACAATATTTGTGCCGAAATTTTATCTACACCAGCAGAGTAAAGAGTCTGAGAATAGGCCAATTGATATTCGAAAGTATTTGTATTTCTAAAATCACCACGACAAATTTTACAGCTCGCTCTATCTTTATTAATTGGTTTATCTTCACAGCAATTCGGGCAAGCATACATATACTCTACATCTTCAGGCACGTGCAGATGGCCACAGTTATGAAGCAGCTCATGAAAGATAAGTCCCCTCAAATTCTTTTCTTCAAATTTTTCTGTAGGAGAAAAATCAATACCCGGAAATCCCTCTTGACCCGGGATCTTGGCCATTGCCAAAGCTCCATCATGTATCGGAACATTACAACGCAGTTTTAACGGATTTTGTTTGTTCTCAAGAATCGAAGCTATTTTAGTCAGATTCTCACGGCTTCCCGGTCCATCAAGACGAGAGAGGCAGTTCAAACCATTACGCAAAGTCGATTGCAATAAGCTCGGAAATTCTTTGCCAAATTTTTTAAGACAACTCTCGTGTACAGCTGGACCAAAAGAAGTAATGGAGTATGCACCCTCAGTTTTTGAAATAAAAGATTCTTCCATCAAGGGTTTAAAAGCTTTTATCTTTTTAAAAATCTCGTTTTTTGAAGGGTCTGAGTCGCAAACATCAGGCAAACTGAGTGCTTCTTTCATAGAAATTTTTGTTTCAGAAATGATTTCAAATTGACCATTTATATTTAAAACTGAAGTGGTTATAGTCAAATCACTTCCTTGAGATGACAATTTTCTTATTTTTTCAAATTTTCCATCTTGATTTTCATCGTATTGCTCAATAGAGACTTTTTCTTTAAGCTTAGTTTCAATTACTTTTTCAAAAATATTATTTTCGTCATTGTCGTACTTTTCAAGAACGAGCTTTCCTTCTAAGTTAAAGCCCTGAATTAAATGCGGGGCCTTAGCGTCTGAAAATTGCCATAAAATAGTTTTACCACTTTTACTAATATTTTCAGTTTTAATAAGCTCGGCTTTAACGCCAATTGAATTGATCATCAACTCTTCAGCAAAAAGACTGGCTGAAAAGCAAAATGTAATTAAAAAACAATAACTTAAGACTCTAAAAATCATAGCTACTTATCGGTTTATAAGTGGCTACATTTTACTAGACTAAAGAACAGAGCTTACTTGGTGGCTGCTCTTTTTAGTTTTGCTCTCGCTGCTGCTAATCTTGCAATAGGCACGCGGTATGGAGAACAACTCACGTAATCGAGATTTACATTTTCAAAGAATTGAATCGAATCAGGATCACCACCGTGCTCTCCGCAAACTCCAACTTTTAAATTACCTTTAGTTTGGCGACCTAAATCAACACCCGTTTTAACAAGTGTACCTACGCCCACTTGGTCGATACTCACGAAAGGATCTTTTGCGAAGATGCCTTGCGATACATAGCTACCTAAGAAGCGGCTTGAGTCGTCGCGTGAAAGGCCTAGAGTGGTCTGAGTTAGGTCGTTAGTACCAAAGCTGAAGAAGTCTGCATGGTGAGCAATTTCGTGCGCAGTCACAGCGGCACGAGGAAGTTCGATCATTGTGCCGACTTGGTAGTCGAACTTGATGCCTTTTTCTTTTTGTACTTTTTCGACCACTTCAACAGTTTGCGCTCTTAAGAGTTCAAGTTCTTTTGCAGTAGCAACAAGTGGAATCATAATTTCAGGAACAAGCTTCATACCTTCTTTTACCAATTGTGCTGCAGCTTCTGCAATTGCACGAGACTGCATTTGGTAAATTTCAGGGTAAGTTACAGCTAAACGACAACCTCTGTGACCTAACATCGGATTGAATTCATGTAACGAATGAATTTTATGCTTTAAACGGTTTTCGTCATACTTAATACGTTTTGCTAATTCAGAAATCTCAGCATCTGTATGTGGAACAAACTCATGTAAAGGCGGGTCTAATAAACGAATTGTTACAGGGTAACCTTCCATGATTTTAAACAACTGATAGAAGTCTTCGCGCTGCATAGGTAATAATTTTGCTAAGGCTTTTTCGCGCTCATTACGAGTGTCTGCAATAATCATTTCACGAACAGCATCAATGCGATCTTCACCGAAGAACATATGTTCTGTACGGCAAAGTCCGATACCTTCTGCTCCGAACTCGCGAGCCGTTTTGGCATCTTTAGGAGTATCCGCATTAGCACGAACCTTTAAACGACGAACTTTATCAGCCATGGCCATTAAACGATTAAATGTGCCATCTAATTTAGGCTCGATAGTTTTTACTTCACCTAAAATAACTTCACCAGTAGAACCATCTAAGGTGATGATATCACCTTTTTTAATGATGTGTCCTTTAGCTTTAAATGTTTCGTTTGTATAATTAACTTCGATTTCAGAACAACCTGCTACGCAACATTTACCCATACCACGCGCCACAACAGCCGCGTGAGATGTCATACCACCACGAGAAGTAAGAATACCCTGAGCTGCAATCATACCTGCGATATCTTCAGGAGAAGTTTCAACTCGAACTAAAATAACTTTAATGCCTTTTTCTTTCATCGCTACTGCGTCTTCGGGTGTAAACACAACCTGACCGCAAACTCCACCTGGGCTTGCTGGTAAGCCACGAGCTAATTCCGTTTTATTTGCATTAGGATCTAGAGTTGGATGTAACAATTGATCAAGCGACGCTGGGTCTACTCTTAACAATGCTTCTTCCTCAGAAATCATTTTTTCGTCTATCATCTCGCAAGCAATACGTAATGAGGCTTGTGCTGTACGTTTGCCGTTACGAGTTTGTAACATCCACAATTTACCGCGTTCAATTGTGAACTCGATGTCTTGCATGTCTTTAAAATAATTTTCTAATTTTAAATAGTTCGTTTCTAAATCTTTATAAGCCTGAGGCATAATTTCTTGTAATAAAGAAATAGGCTGTGGAGTACGAATACCTGCCACAACGTCTTCACCTTGAGCATTAACTAAAAACTCACCGTAGAATTTCTTTTCGCCAGTACTTGGGTTACGTGTAAAGGCAACACCCGTTGCAGAATCATCGCCTAAGTTGCCAAACACCATCGACTGTACGTTAACCGCTGTTCCCCACTCAGCAGGAATGCTGTGAAGTTCGCGGTAAGTAATTGCACGTGCTGTGTTCCAGCTTCTGAATACGGCTGAGATCGATCCCCATAATTGCTCTAAAGGGTCGGCTGGAAAGCTTTGACCTGTCATTTGCAATACAAGTTCTTTAAATTTTTTAACTAATTTTTTTAAATCGTCAGTAGTTAAATCCGTGTCGTTATGAATTCCTTTTTCGGCTTTCATATCTTCTAACGTAACTTCAAGCAATGAAGAGTTCATACCCATAACAACATCAGAGTACATTTGAATAAATCTGCGGTAAGAATCCCACGCAAAACGTGGATTATTTGAAGTCGATGCAAGGCCTTCAACTGTTTGATCGTTTAAACCTAAATTTAAAATCGTATCCATCATCCCAGGCATTGAAGCTCTGGCACCTGATCTCACACTCACTAATAGCGGATTTTTATTATCACCAAATTTTTTACCGATTTTCTTTTCAACACGAGCCAAAGCTTCAAGTGCTTTAGGTTTTACCCAGTCAGGCAGCTTTCCGCCTTCTAAGTAAAAGTGCGTACAGATATCTGTCGATATCGTAAACCCTGGAGGCACATCTAAACCTATAGCTGTCATCTCAGCTAAGTTTGCGCCTTTACCACCTAGAGTGTTTTTCATGGCCGCACTACCTTCAGCTTCTCCTGCTGCGAAGTAGTACACAAATTTGCTTGGAATAGACTGAGATTTCGAATCTGTTAAAGTATTCATAACGTTCGTTCTCCTTTATTATTTGTAAAAGTTTTTTAAGCCTTGAGCTACGTAAGCATTTAATTCTGTAATCAAAACTCTATCTTGAGTCATTTTATCACGGTGACGAACTGTTACCGATTGGTCCGCTGCAGTTTCAAAATCCACAGTTACACAAAAAGGTGTTCCGATTTCGTCTTGGCGGCGGTAACGCTTACCAATAGAAGCCGTTTCGTCGTAAGTGACGTCAAAGTCTTCAGCCAACTGGTCACGAATTTTCATGGCCGGAACTGAAAGCTCTTCTTTTTTAGAAAGTGGTAGTACACAAACTTTCATCGGCGAAATGTCTGGGTGAAAGCCCATAACTACGCGAATATCTTCGCTCACTTTACCCGTTTCGTCAGTTTGAGTAGAAACTTCTTCGCGGTAAGCGTCGCACATGAAAGCTAAAATTAAACGATCACAGCCCACGGCTGTTTCGATTACAAATGGAATAAATTTTTCTTTATTGGCTTCGTCGAAGTACTCTAAGTTTTTACCAGAGAACTTCATGTGTTGAGTTAAGTCAAAATCAGAGCGGTTATGAATACCTTCTAATTCTGAGTAACCCATCGGAAATTTATATTCAACGTCAGTAGCTGCACGAGCGTAGTGAGCTAATTTTTCGTGATCTTTAAATTGTAAGTTTTCTTTTTTGATACCAAATTTTAAATAGAAATTTAAACGTCGCTCTTTCCATTCATTAAAGAAACCTTCGTCAGTGCCTGGTTTTACGAAATATTGCATTTCCATTTGTTCGAACTCACGTGTTCTAAAAATAAAATTACCTGGCGTGATTTCATTACGGAATGATTTGCCAATAGCCGCAATACCAAACGGAATTTTATAACGAGAACTTTGCTGACAATTTTGAAAATTAACAAAGTGACCTTGCGCTGTTTCAGGGCGTAAGTAAACCACAGAGCCCGAATCTTCTAGAGGACCCATGTGAGTTTTAAACATGAGATTAAAATTACGCTCTTCCGATAAATTTTTAGAACCGCAAGTTGGACATTGTTTTTTAATTATATAAGAATCAGTGTTGTCGGCGCGGAAGCGTGTTTTACAATCTTTACAGTCAACTAATGGGTCTGAGAAACCATCAACATGGCCCGAAGCTTTCCAAACTGTTGGATGCATTAGAATAGCTGCATCTAATCCTACGATGTCAGATCTTCTGGTCATGGCATTCCACCATGCGCGTTTAACATTTTGTTTTAAGATTGAACCTAATGGGCCGTAATCCCAACAGCTGCCAAGACCGCCGTAAATTTCTGAACTTTGAAATACAAAACCTCTACGTTTTGATAAACTTACGAGTGTATTTAAATCTTTTAAAGTACGTACTTGCGGTGTTGCATTTTCAGCCATGAAATAACTCCTGTTTTTTCATAAAAATTCAAGCACCAGACTACAATTTTTAGAATAAAAACAGTAGCAGCCAAATTGATTTCTGTAGAGTGTCAAGAGCGGGCCCTGCCCGTTTGTAGGCAGAGAAGTATGTTTCAGACTATTCTAAGCTAGAATCACCGCAAAAAACTGGAGTTTCTACTCCAGCTTGAGTCAGTGTTCCGTCCATACTGTAACCGCCATTGTCGAGAATATTGAGTTGAAACGTAAGATCGTTACGAGTTGAAATCCAACTTACATCAACTGTAGTGATAGTATTGGTTAATAAGCGGTTATCGACTAATCTTAAGTTACGCATATCTTTAGCTTTTACTTCTTTAGCAGCAATCATTGAATATAACTTATGTTGTCTTTCGTTTCTTACGTCGATCACATAGTGTTTAACTAAAGCTTTATCACTCACTGTACTCGGAACACAGTGTACAAATTGAAATTCTTCAGGATTTACGATTTTAAGAGCGGCCTCGCCAGAAACAACAAAAGTGAATAATGCTAAAAATGCTGCAATTGATTTCATAAAACCTCTTTAAAGAGCTTTTAAAACAATTCAGCTTAATTAACCAGCTCTTTCAATTTGTCGGAAATATTTACTTTGCCTTTAAAATGGCTGAATAGGCCGCATCGTAAAACTCAAAGGTACTTGGATCTGATGTTTTAATCAAATTTTGGTAATGGCTAGTTACCGTAGGCAATTTAGAGTCTCTTGGTAAACCCAAAACCTCATAAGCGTCCCACTCGTGGCCGTTAAAAATGAAGTATGTGGTTTTTAAGCCGAGTACTCTGGCTTTGGGGGCATCCAAAACTTGCATCTTTGGAGGACTCACGTCGCGAACTGTTTTCGGGACCTCAGGTATGAACTTAGGATCTTTAGGTGGATCTTTAAGATTTAAGCGTGTTGGCTGCTTGGGTTTTGATCTCCCAAGGGTAAAAAATAGCACAAGTGCTAACAATATAAGAAAATTAAAAAATAAAAGCTGTTGGCTATTCACGTTAAATTCATTATGAAAAGAAGATTCGAATTTGTAAAGATATCAATATAGAGGTGATTCATATGGCTACCAATCCTTTTGACCAGCAACAATCCATTCCAGGTGTTAAAAAAATCATAGCTGTTGCTTCAGGTAAAGGTGGAGTAGGAAAAAGCACCGTGGCCACTAATTTAGCCCTAGCTTTACGCGAACATGGCACCGTTGGTTTACTAGATGCCGATATTTACGGACCAAGCTTACCTCGCATGATGGGCGCACTAAACCAAAAACCAACTGTTTCTGAAGGTAATAAAATAACCCCAGTTAGTCGCTATGGAGTTAAGGTCATGAGCATAGGCTTCTTAATTGAAGAAGGCTCAGCTGTGGTTTGGCGAGGCCCAATGCTATTTAAAGCCATGGACCAATTCTTTCGTGATGTTCAATGGGGCGAGCTCGATTACTTAGTTATCGATTTACCTCCCGGAACAGGTGACGTGCAACTTTCATTAGTACAAAAAGTACCAGTTAACTACGCGGTTATTGTGACCACTCCTCAAAACATTTCTTTAATCGACGCTAAAAAAGCTATCGATATGTTTGAACGCACAGGAGTTAAAATTGCTGGCGTTGTTGAAAACATGTCGTATATGTTAAACCCAGTAAATTGCGAAAAAATTCAGCTCTACCCTAAAGGGGAACTTAATTCTTATTTAGATTCTAAAAAAATGATGAAGCTATCAGAAATTCCGTTCAACCCGTCTGTATCATTAGGGTCTGAAGCCGGAATTCCCATTGTAGAGAGCAACTCTGAAGGCGTAGAAGCTAAATGCTTTAAAGATTTAGCGGCTAAGCTCGCGCCGCTTTAAATGTAAACTCTAAACTGGCTCAGGATTTGATTACCTTAATCACATGCTGTGCCCAAATCTCCGAAAAACACATTCCCTTTTTATTAATTCCGAAATTCGTCTTTTAGCCTTGCTTTGTACTCCAATCTGGAGTACATTATGACAACACAAGATAAAACCAAAGTAATTTGGTCAAAACGTGTAGATAAACAAATACACACGCTACCCGTTTTTATTGTTAAAAAATTTTATGCTTGGGTTACAATGGTTAGTATTTCAGGAATTAGAGACACCAGACGTTGCGTAGGCTTGCACGATGAGCAACTAAAAGGTGCGAGACTAGGTCAGAGGTCAATCAGACTTAACAACGCGTACCGAGCCATTTATATTGAGCATACAAATAAAACTTTAAGCATTTTAGAAGTAATTGAGGTCAACAAACATGAATATTAAAAATTATTTAAGTATCGATTCTTTAGAAGATAAATTTGGCCCTATGTCTGTTTGCTTATTTATAAAGTCTTTTCGAGAAGCTGATGGAGTTTCTCAAAGCGATTTTGCAAAAAAGCTTAAAATATCTAGAGCCAACCTCTGCGATATAGAAAAGGGCCGAAAACTTATTGGTGCAAAAAGAGCAGCAAAATTAGCTAAAATTTTAAAAGTTCCTGAGACCACTCTTTTAAAACTCGCCCTTCAAGACACCCTTAGGCAAGCCAATCTCAACTACCAAATCAATCTTACGAAAGCATCTTGAGCTGGGCTAAGCTCGCGCCGCTTTAAAATCTAAGTAGTGCTGATAATTTCCTTCAATAACATTGAGGTGATTTTTATCAATTTCAAAAACCTTAGTGGTAATTTCACGTAAGAAGAATCTATCATGCGATACCATCATCACAGTACCTGGGAAGGTTTTGATGGCATGAAGTAAAACTTCACGTGATTTAATATCTAAGTGATTCGTCGGCTCATCGAGCACCAATAAATTTACTGGATGAGATAAAATACACGCTAAAATTACGCGCGACTTCTCGCCGCCCGATAAAACTGAAATCTTTTTTTCTACTTCTTCACCTGAAAATAAGAAAGAGCCGAGTAAACTTTTAATAAAACCCATTGATGCATTCGGCACACGAGATTCTACTTCTTGCAGAATAGTTTTTTTAGGATCTAAAACGTCGAGTGAGTTTTGCGAGAAGTATCCGTACTGAATACTTGGCCCCATTTTACAAACACCTGCTGTGGCATCGGTTTGACCTGTAATAATTTTTAATAATGTTGATTTACCTGCACCATTGATACCTACAACGGCAACGCGGTCCATACGCTTAACTAAGGCACTGGCGCCCGAGAATACATTTTTTTCGCGGCCGTCATCCATTTTATAGATTTTGCCTAAACCTTCAAATTTTACTACTTCATCACCGCCGCGAGGTGGCTCGCCCCATACGAACTGCATAGCTCTATCTTCAGGTGGAATTTCAATACGATCGATTTTATCTAATTTTTTAACACGGGATTGAACTTGCGCCGCATGCGAAGCACGCGCTGCAAATCTGGCAATAAACTCTTCTTCTTTTGCAAGCATATCGTCTTGACGAGATGCTGCTGCAATTAATTGTTCGCGACGTATAGCTTTTTCTTTATTATAAAATTCGTAGTTACCACCGTAAACAGTAACTGTGCGGTTAGCTACTTCTACAATTTTAGTTACTAAACGATTCATGAACTCACGGTCATGGGAAGTCATGAGTAAAGAACCTTGGTAATTCTTTAGCCACTCTTCAAGCCAAATAATCGACTCCACATCTAAGTGATTCGTG